>CALMWI010000292.1 GCA_937873545.1 uncultured bacterium
AAAACTTTTCTTATCTTCAACAGGCTTAAAGAAATCATAAACTTCTTGAGGTGATTTTAATTCCAGAAATTCTCTGATATCATCCTTTCTGTGGAAAGATGCTGAAATAGCTGCCAATATTTTAATATGCGGATCATCTTTGTAGGTTGATGATACAAGCAGAATTATGATCTTGGACGGTTCACCGTCCATAGAATCAAAATCTATTCCGGATTTCTTGATTCCGATCGCGATCTGAGTATTTTCAACACCTGAAGATCTGGCGTGAGGGATTGCGATTCCATGGCTCATTCCTGTACTTATAATATTTTCTCTTGTAATGACTTCATTGTAAATAGCATCTTTATCCGTAATTTTCTTGTTCGTTCCCAATAAATTTAAAAGCTCTCGTATAGCTTTATCTTTTGTTTCAGCTTTAAGGTTCATTATTATACAGTTCGGATCAAGAATTGAGGAAATATCATAATTTATCTTGATCTTACTTTTTGCAGTATTATGAGAAGATTTTTTTATTTCTCTCAGATCAAGCCGCTTAAGAATTGCCGAAGAATTATATTCAAGTTTTACTGTAGCTTCAAAAACAAGCTCTTTTACAAACTCCATATCCTCTTTTTTTGTAATAACATTTATTTTATTTGAATTTTCCTGTTTTGAACCCCGTAACAACTTTATGAATACTTCATCCTTTCTTATCTGGTAAACATCATAATCCAATATAAGCTTTGTAATAAAATACCCTTCCTTGTCAAAGTATTCAATTATCGTGTTTAAAAGAATATTTGTCTGCTCGGAATTATCCATCTCTATAAAATAGCTATCCATTTCATCTTCCGCTATGCTCTCTTTAGTGCCTCTGCCGGGAATATGTAATGAATAACTCAATAATGACGGTGTTGCGATTATACCCAAAAGCACCATCATAATAGCTACACCGTATATATCCTGATTAATAAACCCGTTCGACAGTCCGATCCCTGCAATGATCAAACCGACTTCTCCTCTCGGCATCATTCCGAGACCGATCCGGAGAGCGCCTTTTTTATTGAATCCCGTGAACAACGCCGGAATTCCGCATCCGAATACTTTGCCGAAAAGTGCAACTATCGAGTAAATAATCGCGAAAGTAAGTGTTCCGACCGTCAGGCTTTGAATATTCACAAGCATACCCATAACAGTAAAGAACACAGGAACGAAAAACTCTTTTAGCGGATGGATGGCTTCCTGAATTTCATAGCTGATATCGGTTTTTGATAAAGATAATCCGGTGACATAGGCCCCAATTATCATAGCGAGACCGGCTTTTTCAAAAATACCGGCTAAGAACAGCGCCATTCCAAATGCTATCGCTGCGTAAATGTATTTATTACCGAATTTTTTTAATATTGTACTTATCTTATTTGAAAAAATAAGTCCGAGTGTTGTGAGACCGAGCCATACAATTACCGCTTTTACCGAGATATAACTTATCTGAGTCCAGTTTACTGCGCCTCCCTCGGTCAGAACAGTAGCTATACCTATTACTATGGCAAGTATGATTATTCCGACCACATCATCAATTATTGCAGCTGAAAGGATCGTAACACCTTCGGGAGATTCCATGAATTTGTTCTTTGATAATATCATAGCTGTTATTCCGACTGAAGTGGCTGTACTCATTATGCCGAGAAATAAACATTCAGGGCTCATGAACGGTTTATCCAGAAAGAACATTCCGACCATTACTCCCGGAAAGAAAGAGAAAACGACCCCGCCGACACCGACAACTCCCCCGCTGAACAAATATCTCATTAATAGTTTGATATCTGTTTCGAGTCCGGAGATAAAAAGCAGAAGTATTGATGCAATTATAGATATCCCGTATAATTCAGTTGATATCGGGATCGAACCGTTGTTTAACGGAAATAGGCCGTGCTCGAAGCCTATGAATGAAAGAGGGACGGTACCGAGTAAATAAGGACCTATGAGAATTCC
>CALMWI010000293.1 GCA_937873545.1 uncultured bacterium
GGAGAAAGATGTCGGGCAGCTGCTTGACCTCGGGTTGCCGGGGATCCATGTATTCACTATGGGAAAAGGAGCCCCCGCAAACGCTCGGATGAGTTCTTTGTTCGGAGGAAGTCAATGAAAAACATGGAGAAGCTGATACGCGAAAAGATACTCGTGACCGACGGCGGAATGGGCTCGGGTATAATGCGGTTCGGACTGACGAAAGACGATTATCACGGTCACTACGGATGCCATGAATACCTGGTGCTTTCAAGGCCTGATGTGATTGAAGAGATACACGCATCTTTCATTACTGCAGGAGCCGATATAATAGAGACAGACACTTTCGGCGCAAGTTTTGTCAGCCTCGAAACGCACGGACTTGCGGACAAGACCTACGAGATCAACCTGAATGCGGCTAAGATCGCAAGAAAAGCCGTTAATGAAAATTCACCGGTGCACACAGGATTCGTGTCCGGTTCAATAGGGCCGGGAGCTAAACTTCCTTCACTCGGTCATATCACTTTCGACATCTTAAAAGATTCATATAAACAGCAGGCTTTAGGCCTGATAGACGGCGGCGTCGATCTTTTTCAGATCGAGACCTGTCAGGATATGCTTCAGACAAAGGCGGCTTATCTCGGCGTAAAGAGCGCGATGGCCGACCGCAGAGTAAAACTGCCCGTAATAATTCAGGTGACTATCGAGAAGAACGGCAGAATGCTTCTGGGAACAGATCTGTCGGCGGTCATTACTGCATTTTCGTCATTCGACCTGTTCGCGCTCGGAATGAACTGCGGGACCGGGCCGGATTCAATGTACGAGGCCGTAAAATTTTTGTCCGTGAACAACCCTTTCTACTGTTCGATCCTGCCGAACGCGGGGCTTCCCGAGATCGTGAACGGCAAGGCCGTTTATAATATGACGCCGGAGCTGTTCGCTTCGCATACAGCCGGATTCGCGTCCGATTCCGGAATAGAGATCGTCGGCGGATGCTGCGGAACGCTGCCCGGGCATATTAAAGCTTTGTCGGAAGCTGTCTCAAAAATTCAGGTATGCGGAAGGAAGCGCGCCGAAATAGTACCGGCCTGCGCATCATTATATAAAAGCCAGAGCTATACAATAACGCCTAAACCGCTTATAATAGGGGAGAGGACGAATGTTTCCGGCAGCTCGAAATTTCGAGAAGCGTTCTTAAACGAAAACTACGACGCCATGACCGAGACCGCGCTCGATCAGGAAAAAGAGGGGGCACACCTGCTGGATCTTTCACTTGCCTACGCCGGAAAGAATGAGACCGGGGTCATGGAGAAGATGGTCAAAAAACTGGCAATAGAACTTAAAATACCTTTATGCATAGATTCGACCGATCCGGTAATACTTGAGACCGCCATGAAGAACTACGGCGGAAAGATCCTTATCAACTCGATCAACCTCGAAGACGGCGGGATCAGGGCGGCTAAAGTGCTTGATCTTGCGAAAGAGTACGGCGCTTCGGTAATAGCTCTGACCATAGACGAGCAGGGTATGGCGAAAACATGCGAAAGAAAAGTCGAAACGGCAAATCGGCTGCTTGAGCTAACCCGAAGCAAAGGCATACCCGACGGCGATGTTTTTATAGATACGCTGACTTTCACATTGGGCAGCGGCGACATTAATCTGAAAAATGCGGCGGTAGAGACTCTTAATGCGATAAAAGAGATCAAAAAGATTCATCCGGGAGTAAAAACGGTGCTCGGAGTGAGCAATATTTCATACGGGCTGAATGACAAGATCAGGAAAATAATTAATTCGTTATTTCTTTTCCACGCAGTGGAAGCAGGACTCGACGCGGCAATTTTTCATGCGGGGAAAGTGGTTCCTATAAATAATATCGGAGAAGGGATCCGCAAACTTTCAGACGATCTGATATTCAACATGGGAACTGCGGATTATGAACCTCTTGAAGAGCTTATCAGGTCGCAGGAAACGGCTAAATCCGATGTTTCCTCGGAAAAGGGCGAAGAGCTTTCCCTCGAAGACAGGATCATTAAACAGATCGTCGAAGGAAGGAAAACAGGCCTGAACGAGCTTATTATAAAGGCCATGGAGAAATACGAGCCTTTGGAGATAATTGACAAATTCATTCTCGAGGGAATGAAGCGTGTCGGCGAATATTTCGAGAAAGGAACGCTTCAGCTGCCGTTCGTGCTTAAATCCGCCGAAGCGGTAAGGTTCGCTTCATCACTGCTTCAGGAGCATCATAATTCAGGTGACGCTCAGTACAAGGCTTCGGTCGTTCTCGCTACTGTTAAAGGAGATGTTCACGACATCGGAAAGAACCTTACGGATATCATCCTCAGCAATTACGGTTATAAAGTTCATAATATCGGGTTCGACTGCACGCCCCAGATGATAGCCGATGCCGTCATCAGCCATAATGCCGATTATGTGGGGCTGAGCGGGCTGTTGGTTTCTTCAGCCGAAGAAATGAAGAATGTGGTATCGCACTTTAACGGCAGGAACATTAACAACCGCATATTCTGCGGGGGAGCAGCGCTATCGCAGCCGTTCGTCGAAGCTAATCTTGCTCCGGCTTATCACGGCGAAGTGGATTACGCCAAAGATGCGTTCGGGCTGATCAGGATGATCGAAGGTCAGAAAGAGCAGGCGGAGAAGGTTCAGCCGGCCGAAATAGCTGGACACGCGCCTGCATCAAAGCGTTTGATCAGCGATGATTATAAAAAGCCGGTCAAGCCTTTTGACGGGGTTAAAAGAATAAAAGGTCTTCGTTTTTCAGCCATCGAGCCTTTTATTAATAAAAACAGGCTCATCAAGGTCAAATGGGCAGAAAAAGATGCGGCAAAAGCTTCTGAATTATACGAACATTTTAAGCTGAAAGCTTCAGAGCTTGAATTCGATATTCTTTACGGATATTTCAGCAAGGAAGAAGCAGGATTCAGTTTCCCGAAGGGGATCAGTTCTTCATCACCTTCAATGCATGATTTTATTAAAGACAACGATTTTACGGCCGTTCTGCTGGTCACAGCCGGTCATAAGGCCGCTCAGATTTCTCAGGAGCTTTATAAGGAAAATGAATTCGGAGCATATTATCAGTGGCATAATTTTGCGGCTGAACTGACCGAAGCTCTCGCCGAATATATTAACAAGATCATCAGAGAAGAGCTTTTTATATGTAAAGATCAGGGCAAAAGATACAGCCCGGGTTACAGCGTGTGGCCGGATCTCGCCGAGCAGAAGAAGATATGTTCTTTGCTGAATTCTGATTCGATAGGGGTAACGCTCACGGAAAACAACCAGATGGTGCCGGAATTCTCAGTGAGCGCTATTTTCGTTTATCATCCAGATGCCGGTTATTTTACTTTGCGGTGAAATTTGTCGGGCAGTTTTGCCGACATTCCCTGCATTACGACTGTTTCAAATTTTCCGTCTTTGGTCTGATACTGAAGCTGGAGGCTTTTTTCGTTAGCGGTCGGGAAATTTACGCCGAGGAAAGCATCGGAACAGGTGACTTTCAGGTTTCCGTCTTTTACTTTGGCGTTCAGTATGTCTGTGACATCCATTGAATTATCTTCTAAAAAGTCGCCGTACATAGCTTTGACGATCTTGAGGTTCGGATCCTGAACGGCTTCTTTTTTTACAATGACTTCTTTGACTACAGGCACTTCAGCTTTTACTACTTCTGCCGGAGCCTGTTTTACAGGGGTCTCAGCTACTTTTACCGTCGTGTTCTGAGCTGCGCCGATGACTCTGATATTGTCTTTTCTGACATTGTATCCGCCGGAAACAAGTACATAACCCTTGTAGAGTGTGGATACATCAGTGATCTTAGCCATGAACCAGTTGTGGGTTCTCGCATCGTCCCTTTCTTTTGGAGGTATATATACATCGCCTGTAGCGTAATCGAACATAATGGCTACTGCGCCAAGTTTGATCTCGTTCTCTGCGGCTATTCTGGACTGCCAGAAATTTTTCGTCCATAATTCTTTTCCGTCGTGGACTCTTAAGAACTTAGCTTCACCGTTGGTGTTAGCGTTCGGCGGTTCGATCATTTTGGCTACCTGAATTCCTATCCAGCTGTGGCCTTCGAGCGGTCTGTCGGATATGAAATAGTCATCCGGCTGAATGTAGTGATTGTCCAGAACCTGGGCGAAAATCGTTACCGCTGATAGCAGTGCTATGAATATTATTATTTTTTTGAGCATTTTCTTCTCCGTTGGTTTTGTTGTTAATCTTTAAATTTACTTAAATTTCAATCTGATTGCAATTAAATATTTCTTTTGAATACCGGTTCAATAATTTTCTATCAAAGCACTCGTGATCACTATATTTATCTAAAAACTCACCCTCGCACATTAATTCAATCGCTTCTTTTAAGCCGACACTTACCGGCGGGTAAAGACGGTACGGGTGAGTTTGTAGCTAAAATAGTAATCACTCGTTAGAGGACTCTTAAAACCAGACCTTTCAGATATTCGGTCTCGGGAACGGAAACGCTTACCGGATGATCGGATGCCTGATGCAGCTGCTCCAGTATCTGGACCGTCCTGCCCGAATCTTTGGCAGAGTACGCGATCATCTCTTTAAACATTTCAGGCGTAAAATTGCCTGAACACGAGAATGTGAACATTATTCCGCCTTTTTTAACGAGCCTCATGGTATTGAAATTCAGGTCTTTATAGGCTCTCATCGCTTTGATCGCGTCATTTTTCTTAGGCATCAATTTGGGCGGATCGAGTATGATCATGTCGAACTGTCTTTTTTCTCTGTGCAGCTCTCTTATATAGTCAAAGCAGTCTTTTTCGGCAGCTTCCGGGTCATCAAGCCCGTTCAGCCTGAAATTAACTTTGGCGGCAGCCAGAGCATCGGACGATGAATCGCAGAGGACGATTTCACCCGCTCCGTTCAGTGCGGCAGTGAGTCCGAATCCGCCTGTGAATGAAAATAGATCGAGTACTGAATCGCCTTTTTTGATGTATTTCTTTAAGAGTGCGCGGTTGTTTCTCTGATCGGCATAAAATCCCGTCTTCTGCGAAGTTATGTCAACTTTATATTTTATTCCGTTCTCTTTTATCATAACCTTATCGGGCATACTTCCGAACAGAACTCCGGCCGAGTTCGCCAGTCCTTCCATTTTTCTGCCGTCGCCGTCGCTTTTTTCATAAATGCAGCTGACAGAAGGTATCTCTTCGGTCAATATTTTTACGATCGTACTTTTTTCTTTATCCATGCCCGAAGTGTGCGACTGCAGAACAAGGGTGCCCGCGAATTTATCGACTATAAGGCCGGGCAGAAGATCGCCTTCAGAGAATATCAGCCTGAACGAGTCTGTTTCTTTTGAATCAAAAAGACCTTTCCTGAGCTCTATCGCGGATATTATCTTTTCTCTGAACCAGGCTTGATCGACATGCTTGTTCTCATTCCATTCGAGCAGTCTGATGACTATGCCGGAAGTGGGGTTGTAATGACCGTAAGCGATGAACTTTCCTTCATGCGTACGGACACAGACGACTTCGCCTGGAGCTATATCACTGTCTATTTTACCCACCGCGCCCGAAAAGATATATGAATGTTTGTTCAGAGGCTGTTTTTCTTTTCCTTTTATAAGTATGGCGTTCTTCAATTTAACTCCGTTTTAAAAGTTGTAGGTCATTCCGAGCACGGCATAATTTATTAGCGAAAATGTGTAAACCTCGTCATTATCCGCGCCGCCCTCAAGGATCCTGTAGCCGGCTTTTATTGATAAGTTCTCATTATATTTATAAACAGCGGCGGCGAGAACATCTTCCGCGCGTCCCTGGGGAGCGGCGAGAGCGTCACCCTCAAGGAGCAGTCCGAAATTTTCGGCGGGTTTATAGAAGAACCTGAAGTTTACGATGGGTACGAACCCGAGATTTTCCTTACCTTCCGTTTCTCCGCCTCCCGTGACCTTAATTTCGGCATCACGGATCTTTGCGGTGAAACCGAGCCCGAATTCCCATTTGTCTCTCTTTATCCATTCGTAGCGGTAAGTCAGTCTGTATGAATTAAAAGTGTATTTTGCTTCAAGAGGCGTATGGGCCGGAAAAGTAGTTTCCCTGTAGATAAGGTCTTTATCTAACGAACCTGAAGATTCTATTGTAAGCGGGGCATAAAGCAATGAGAAGAAATGTTTTTCTTTAAGCAGATAGTTCAGCCTGAGCCTGTAAAAGAAAACCGGATCATCCTCAAGGTCATCGCAAAGAGAGAATTCAGTGCCTGTATCACCGGGTATTCTGATGTTGTTGTATGTGGTTCCGAGAATTCCGGACTCGACATCTATTCCGATCTGAGCAAAGATCAGCGAGGATAAAAGAAATATTGAGCATAGTGTTGATTTCATAAAAAGCTCCTTCAAATAGTTGAATGTAATATAACATGAATTATGATGCGAAAACAAGACAAATTCCCATTTGACATCTAAACTTAATAAGGATATATTTTAGACATCCGGAGGAAGTTCTTATGGATAATATATTAAAACTGAGCGCATTTATATTAACGGCATATTCGGCTTATTCTATGAAGTGGTCGCTTCAGGAATACTGCTGGATACTCTGGATGACGGGGCTTGTATATACCTGGGTATGCATAGTTACAGCCATGATACAGATAGTTGCGACCGCAAGAAAAGATCAGAAACTTTATCTTACGAATCTTCCTTTCGCAGGCTGGATGGATCCCGGAAAGTTCGTCATTCTTTTGTCAATTACGGCAGTTCTGGCCGGGGGACTTGCATTTATCATTTATAATTTTCTATTCGGATTCTACGGCATCTTCCTCTCATTTTTCGCGGAAATGTATCCGTACAGATTTTTCGGAAGGGACGGATTCATAAACACCAATTTTTTCACACCGGCGATCTGGCTGATAGTCGTTTTCTGGCCTATGCCTGTAGCGAATCTGCTCGCAAGGTATAAGGATTTCTTCGGTCCGAAACCATGGAGAAGGCTGATATTTCCTCTTCAGAAAGAGATCGTCAGGATGCATTTACTTATAATAATAATGCCGGTCATAACGATGCTGTGCTTCATTTTCTTCCGCAACTACTATTCAGAGATAGTGATAATAATTCTCTCAGCCGTTTTTTATTTCTTTCCCGACCTTAACCGGAAACAGTCCGTACCCGAGGCCTCAGCAGCTGATCCCGTTATACCGGAAGAACGGCCTGCAGACTGGAAATTCACGACAGATGACCTGTTCAAAGAACTGGAATCAAAAAAACGGAGTACGATATATCAGAGGGAAATAAA
>CALMWI010000294.1 GCA_937873545.1 uncultured bacterium
TTTTCCCATCAATAATGATTTTGTGACAGTTATGAAACAATCTATCAAGGAGAGCAGATGCAATAACCGGCTCTGAAAAAAGCTCATCCCATTTCTTGACAGGTCGATTGCTTGTAATTATGCATGATCCGTTTTCGTATCTTTCCGAGATAACTTCATTTATAATATTCAGCATGGGATCAGAAAAAGGAATCATTCCCCAGTCATCGAGAATTAGAAGATCACATTTAATGTATGCGTTCAATTTTTTCTGATAAGTTGAATCAGCTTTGCCGGAATAAATATGCTCAAGCATTTTGGCAGTTCGGGTGAATATAACCTTGCATCCCCTGTGGCACGCCTCAAGACCAATAGCCTTTGCAAGAAATGTTTTACCAACACCGGCAGGTCCGGCAAAGATTATGTTTTCTTTGCGATTCATGAACTCACATGTTGAAAGATTCATTATCTGCTGCCTGTTTATTTTAGGATTGAAATCAAAATCGAATTCAACCAGATTTCTGCATCGTCCGAGGTTTGATCTTTTAACTGCATTTTCCTTGTTAACGAAATTTCTTCTGTCGATTTCATCCTGAGTCAGAATCAGAAGGAAATCCATGTAGCTCATCTTCCCTTTAACAGCTTCTGAATTGCGGACTTCAAAATTCTCAATCATCGATTTCAGTCTAAGCTGCTTAAGATTAGATTTAACCTGTACGAATGTCTCCACTATAAATCTCCTTTTTAATTTAATAGTTCACCAAGATTGCGGGCATAACTTGAATCAAGTGCCTTCTCGGATCTTTCATCGTCTTTACCGATCTCAGTATTTAAATTCTTCTCAAGAATATTCTTCACTGCACCATAAGTGAAGTTGTTAAATGATACAGAATATCTGACAGCCGCCTCGAGATTATCCCGCCCATATTTCTTCTCAAGTCGAATTATATTCTGAGCAGATCTGAGATTTCTAATCGGTTCATCATTCAAAAGCCTGTTCACCAGATGAAAGACTGCATCTCCGATCTTTGATGCTTTTTCCATGCAGTAGCTTGTATCCCACTCCATATATCTGAATTTATCTTCCGGATAATGGTCTTTCTTTGTACTGCGCTGTCCCGGATTTACAGGGAAATGAACGGAAACAAGGTTATTTCCATGAAATACAGTAATTTGTGAGGATGTTTTTCTTGCCCATACATGTTTTCCCCGAAGCTCACATGGTACACTGTAGTATGCTCTGTCGAATTGTATATGCGTGTCTCTGCATACTTTCAACTGTTTCCAGACAGAGATTTCAAACCGCATTGATGGTACCGGTTTTAAAGCCTGAAGTTCATAGGTTTCAAAAAGTTCTGAAGGTTTACGCCGGGTTGTTCCATGTATTCTTTCTCTTGCAGTGTTTCTATTCCATTGAGCAAGCTGGCTGTTGGCGTCTGTGAAATTGTTGAAACTTCTTAAAGGCAGAAAGTTGTTCTTAACATATTTAACACCTGATTCAACTTTACCTTTATGCTGAGGAGTGGCAGGCAGGCATGGATCTATCTGAAATCCGTAATAATCAGCAAGGTCGGCATAACTCCTGTTGGCTACCGGATCAATGAATGATGCCTTAATGATTGCGCTCTTTAAATTGTCAGGAACCACTACAAGAGGGACTCCACCGAAATGTTCAAAAGCATGAATGTGGCAATTTATCCATGTTACAACATCCTGGCTTTTAACAATTTCAAAATAGGCATCCCGTGAAAATCCAAGCACCATGGCAAATACATATGCTTTTACAAGCTCACCGGTTTCTTCATCACAAATCCGTCCGGCATATCCGAAGTCAACCTGTGCGATTTCACCAGCCTTTGTTTCTATTCGCATTACAGGACTTGCATTCAATTCCCCATGTTTATTCATGAATCTCACAAGAGAGGAATAACTGCCTCGAAATCCTTTTTCTTGTAAAACTTCATTGAGCCTGACCAGGTTATCGCATTTACTTCCAAGTTCATTTACGATTTCAGAATTACGAAGCAGCCATCCGAAATTTTCAGAATGCCTCTCTTCCTGACGAACTCGATGAAATTCTTTCATGATTAAATCTATATCGTTTATGATT
Organism: uncultured bacterium; assembly: GCA_937873545.1. Lineage (GTDB taxonomy): Bacteria > UBA4055 > UBA4055 > UBA4055 > UBA4055 > UBA12480. The sequence continues at coordinate 2,090 of CALMWI010000294.1, forward strand.
CCTGAGTTTGATATCAGTATTAAATCAAGATCTGCTTTATATTTCTTTACTGTATTTTTTGATATTCTACTCTTCCGGGCTATCCTTTTTACGGGCTCGCCTTTCAACAGGTTCTCTATTATTTCCTGCAGCTTATACATATCCAGCTCCCTTCTATCCATACTTCAGCCCTCAGTTTTTGAGGACATTGTTGTTTATATTAGGGGGTCAATATACCGATTTTCAGGGGGTCAGCTTTGCGATTATGTGGGGGTCAGTTTCTTGAAAATTGACACTTAATGAACGACACTTCGATAAACTCAGCGACCGGTATTATAATTCTGGTTCCATCCTTGAAATTTTTTACTATCGGTTCTTCTTTTAATCGACCTTGTCAACACCGATTAGAATTTGCCGCTTTTCACCGATTTAATTTTGCCGGTTTTAT
>CALMWI010000295.1 GCA_937873545.1 uncultured bacterium
TTTTCTTGAATTCTTCGAATTTGCAGTGAACTCCGTATATTTCCCCGTCCTCTCCGGGAAAATAATGTATCGAGCCTATAACGTAATCTATATCTTGCTTTGAGAAAGTATTATTTTCTATTCCCGGAAAATAATCCAGTTCCATCCCGCAGTAGATCTCGATCTGCCCGAAATAGAATTCTTTCAACCTCTTTATCTCTGAAATATACTCTCCGACCCTTTCGGCTTTTAGTTCCCAGTGCTTATTAAATTTTGTTGGTCCGTGCTCGGAAAATCCTATTGATGAAAAACCCCGCTCAAGTGCGGCTTTAACATACGCTTCCGGTTCGGCTTTTCCGTCAGAAAATGTGCTGTGCATATGATAATTGGTTTTATACATCTCATTCCTTTTATAAAATCGGTTAAATATAACTTTACCTGTCAGTATTATCAATTTAATTTTATTGATAAAACGTCTGACGGCATTTATATTTAGTCAGTTATAAAAAGAACGGAAAGCCCTGTAATGAATAATATAAAGAAGCTCGCGAAGATAATGCTCATACAGTGGAAACTGATGATAGCCGGATTATGTACAATGATGATCTTCGCTCTTCTGAGCGGGGTCAGCGTCACCATGGCAGTGCCGCTTTTTGACTACGTATTCGGAAATAAAAGAGTTTCCGGTGAAATTAACACTTTCTCGGCTTTTTTTGATAAATTCGGCGAAATGTTATCACAGTTTATCAGTGGTCTCGGTTTATCGAATGCATTCGGCTCTGAGTATTATCTGAGCTCACTCGAATCTTTAAAATCCATCCTTTCGATTTCCGATCCTTACCTTCTTTTAATGCTGATCGGTTTCGGTATGATAATTCTGATAGTGCTCAAAAATCTGTTTTTTTATTTGAACAAGATTATTTTTGTATCTTTGAGAGGAAGAACAATTGAGCATATACGGAATATAATGTTCAAAAAATACCTCGACCTTTCGATGAATTTCTATAAGGATAATAGGATCGGCGACATTCAGGTAAGAATAACATCGGATGTAAGTATTGTAAGCGACCTTTTCATTCAGTCGTTCTTCGGGGGAATGAGGGATTTCACGCTTGTTATAATTTATGTATCAATAGCGATGTTCATTAACCCCGAACTCTTTTTATACGTGATAATAGTTGTTCCTATCTTCGCTTTTTCAATATCTTATATCGGATCTAAGATCAAAAAATACTCGAAGCGGATCCAGAAAACATATTCCACGATCTACTCCAAAATCGAAGAAGTATTCAACGGCATCAAAATAGTTAAATCGTATTCGAAGGAAGAATATGAGCTGAACAGGTTTAAAGAGGAGAACAGGAACTTCTACGTCTCATGGCTGAAATCACATCTTTATCAATCTCTTAACGTCCCTCTATCTGAATTCAACGGTACACTTACAGGCGTAGTCATTCTGCTTATCGGCGGCAGAATGGTGCTTGACGGCAACTCGGGACTGACTTTCGGAGAGTTTACCGCCTTTCTTTTCGCGATCTTTTCGATACTCCACCCGCTCAAAGAGCTCACTAAATATTATACGGAGATAAGGCGGGCTCTTGTTTCGCTCAACAGGGTGTTCGAGATACTGAACCGGGAACCGAATATTAAAGAATCAGCCGGCGCGGTTGAAAAAAAGGAATTTAAGGATTTAATAAAGATCAGCGGCCTAAGTTTCAGTTACGACAGCAAAAAAGTTTTGAAAAACATTAACCTTGAGATCAGAAAGGGTGAAAAGATAGCTGTCGTAGGAGTGAGCGGAGGCGGAAAAACGACACTCGTGAATTTAATCGAAAGATTCTATGATCCGTGCGAAGGAAGTATCTCTATCGACGGAATGGACATTAGAAATATCAGGGTAAAGGACCTTCACGATCTTTTCGGTACAGTTACGCAGGAATCGATACTTTTTAACGATACAGTAGAAAACAATATACGCTACGGATCCAATAAAGATATCACTTTCGATGATGTTAAAAAGGCTGCCCAGATCGCATATGCGGATGAATTTATCAGCAATCTTGATAAAGGGTTTCAGACTATGCTCAGTCCGAAAGCCTCAAATTTATCCGGCGGGCAGCGTCAGAGGCTTTGTATTGCAAGAGCCATAGTGGGCGATCCGCCTATTCTTATATTCGACGAAGCTACGAGTTCTCTTGACTCCGAAGCTGAGCAGAATGTTCAGAAAGCTATTGAAATGGCGACGAAAGACAGAACGGTAATAGTTATAGCTCACAGGCTTTCCACAATTCTGAATTCAGATAAGATAGTTGTTATGGATAAAGGAGAGATTATCGGCACAGGAAAGCATAAGGATCTTCTTGAAAACAACGAGAAATATAAAAAACTCTACGAGATCCAGTTCAACGATAACGTAAATGTCTCATAGACTGTCAAAGACTTTTTCCCATAATCTTTTCAGATAGCTTTCCGAATAGGCTGTTTCACAGGCTCTTTTTATATTGTTTTCTCTGTGTATACTATCGTATGTGATAAATTCGCTATAGGATAATCTTTCTAAATCAAGCGTATTGAACATTTTTATGTCCAGGCAATTCTTAAAATAATCCCAGCTCGATGTATCCTCTCTGATAAAAACTTTTTTGCCTGTGTAGATCATAGGATATATGTTTCCAAGTCCCTGCTGCCTTTTATGATTAAAGATAAGAATATCAATTCCCGACAGATATTCTGAATATTTTTCCGGTGTCATATATTCTGTTAAAGCAATGAATTTACTTCCGAATATTTTCTCTCCAACCGTCTTGACTTTTGATGCATTTCCGAGATCGCCGTATGACAGAGGTACATAGATAGTGATGTTCTCGTCTTTGAATTTAGCGAGTTTTTCTATTATCTCGATATGATTGTTCGTAGGATCGGCAGAATTTCCTATCTGTACCGAAATTCCCGCTTTTGCAGAATGCTTATTCGCGTTCAGATAATCATTCCTGAGCGCATTAACATACATAAGGTCAAATTCATCTGCTTTACAATCATATTTTTCTTTTGCTATCTTGCGGTCTCCCGGAACACCCATTACCCCTTTAAGTCTGCGAATGACTGCAGCTTTCATTCTTTCCTTTTTTTGGTTTTTCTTCTGATCTTTTGATTTTTTCAGATCGTAAAGATCAGCTCCCCAGATCGCCCAGTAGGATTTCTTCAAAAAATACTTATTGAAATAGAAAAATTTAATTATAGATGTATCAAACAGCGCGTGAATAATTATCTTATCAGCTTTCATGCATTGAATATACAGGCCTATGTAAGTTCGGGTTTTAATCAATGATACCAGTATTTTATTCCTTGAACTATTTTCTGATACCGCGTGATTCAACAGATTTTTCACTTCGGGCAGCCTGTATTTTCCGGAGGATTTAGCCATGAAAAAAATATGATCACATTGATCGAAATTCCTGTTAACGAAATCAATGAAAGGACCGGTATAAACTGAATTATTGAAAATATGCAAAATCATTTGACCTCCATTTCAATTCATGATGAATTTAACATTTTTTATTCTCAGCTGCAACTTAATATTATTGCAAATCGCTTGCGCATTCGTTATCTTTAACGCGCGTGATCTAAACCTGCTGGAGAAGATATGAATATCCTGTTCGTGAGCGCTAAAAAAAGATGGGCAGGCGTTCTGACATGGTATGTAAGCATTTCAAGAATACTTGAATCTGACGGACATAATTGTTTTATTGTTTCGGCAAAGAATTCTGCCTTTACAGCGCATTGTCCGGAAGATATTAGGATCGTTCCGCGTAAATTCGGCTTCAATTATAATCCGTGGACACTTTTTTATTTTTATAGATTCATGAAGAACAACAAGATCGATCTTGTTGTAACTAACATTAAACGTGAAGTAATATTTGGAGGAATACCTGCAAAGCTTCTTGGAATTCCTGTTATACGGAGGATCGGGAATGAAAGGGATTTTATCGGGTGCGAAAATCTTGAAACAAAGTACATTTCAAAAGAAATATTCGTATGTGAAGCTACGCGGGAAAAAGCGCTCAAAGACTACAAGTGGCTTGATCCAAAAAAAACGACCGTGATCCATACGGGAAAAAAATTCCCTGATTTTTCTGCAGAGGAAATTTCAGCCAAGAGAAGATCATGGAATGCACAATCTGAAGAAATAGTCATAGGCATTTCCGACAGACTGAGCGAAGCCAAAGGTATTCATATCCTGATCAGTGCATTTTCCAATCTTCGAAAAGAATTTAAGAATATCAGACTTGTCATTACAGGAAAAGGAAATTATGAGGCTGACCTAAGAAAACTCGTTTCTGAACTTAATATTGAAAAGGAAGTCCGTTTTGCAGGTTTCACAACGGAAGTAATGCTTACTGCATCGGCCTATGATATCGCAGTTCTTTCTTCCTTCGCAGAATCATTCCCAAATACGGTAGTTGAATACCTTGCCTGCGGAAAACCTGTTGTATGCACGGATGTCGGCGGTGTAAAAGAGATAGTCAAAGACGGAGAAAACGGATTTCTGATAGAAAAAAATAACGCTGACCAGTTGTATCAGGCACTTAAAAAACTGATAACAGATAAATATTTGAGAGACCGCTTCTCTGCGAACGGGATCGAAACTGTTAAGAAAGGGTTTACCGAGGATATCATGTACAATAAGACGATTTCTCTTTTTCAAACTGTTACGGGAAAAGAATGAAAAAACTATTAATAGTATCTCCCAACTTCCCTCCGATAGGCGGGATAGGTGTTCAGAGAATTACAAAGCTGATTAAATACCTTGTTCCTCTGAAATATGAAATTACAGTTCTCACAGTTCCCGAAAATTCTACCAGACTTCAGAAAGATCCTTCT
>CALMWI010000296.1 GCA_937873545.1 uncultured bacterium
CATACTATCTTATTGAAAAATTTCCTGATAGGCAGATCGAATGCTGCGACTACGACCCTAAGCTGAAAGAGCAGTTTGAAAGGGTAAATTCCAGATTAAATAAAAATATACAATATTTTGATGCCGATATCAGATGTATAGCAAAACCGGATATGTATTATGATGCGGTTTACTGCATATCCGTGCTTGAGCATACTGATGACTTTGACGGTATCTGTAAAGAATTTTCAAGGATAACTTCAGAAAACGGGCATCTGATCCTGACATTCGATATTTCAATGGACGGATCGGCCGATATTTCAATAAATAAAGCGATAGAGCTTTTAGCCGTAATTGAAAAATATTATATTCAGGTTCCCGATAAGATATCACTGTCGGGATCCGACTTGAAAAGCTCCGATATTTTAACAACGAACTATGTGAATACGATAAATAAAGATCTAATTCCGTGGAAATATCCATATCTAATGTTTTTCAAATCCCTGTCAAAAGGAAAATTACCTAAATATCTGTTAAGAAATCTGACATGCTACTGCGGAGTTTTTAAGAAAAAACCGGAGGCATAAATGAATAAGAAAGTAGTTATAATCGGAGCAGGACCCGGCGGTCTGGCTGCCGGTATGCTTCTCGCATCTAAAGGCTACGATGTTCATATTTATGAAAAGAAGGATCGGATCGGCGGAAGAAACTCTTTTTTCCGTTTAGGCGAGTACATATTCGATATCGGACCGACATTTTTCATGATGAAAGATGTGCTTGAAAATGTCTTTATGAAATCGGGTAAAAAACTTGAAGATTTCGTTGAAGTCAGAAGACTGGATCCCATGTACCGTCTAAAATTCTCTGACGGCAGAGAGCTGTATCCTTCTCACGACAAGGCTAAAATGAAAGAGACCATGGAAAAATTCTTTCCGGGAAGCTTTGACGGCTATCTGAAATATCTCGAAAAAGAGAAAATAAAATATGATAAGCTTATTCCGTGCCTGTCGATACCTTACGGAAAGCTGAGCGATTTTTTCTCTATGCATCTTATCAAAGCTGTACCGTATCTCGACGCACATACAAGCCTGTACGGAGTTCTTTCGAGATATTTTGACGATCCGGACACAAGGATAGCTTTCACATTCCAGGCCAAATATATCGGAATGTCGCCATGGACGGCTCCGGGAACATTCAGCATCATTTCATTTATCGAGCACGGCGGCGGCATATATCACGTGACAGGCGGGCTCAACAAGCTTTCGCACGGGATGGCTGAAGCTTTTAAACAGCTCGGCGGAAATATTCATCTCTCTTCACCGGTAAAAAAACTTATTGTCGAAAACGGGAAGGCAACAGGCGTAGAACTTGCTGACGGAAAGGTCGAGAAAGCCGA
>CALMWI010000297.1 GCA_937873545.1 uncultured bacterium
AGATTCCTAAAAAAATCGATTGCCATACATAACATAACTACCGCAAACTCCAACTTAAAAAAAATCCCGGCTACCTGGTTGATTTGATACTCGACTGAAGCGTATGTTGTCTTGCTATAAATCAAGCTTCCGGGTTTATAGTCATAATACAAACCGATAATCGATAATACGACAAAAACTATAAATTTGTCAAAGCTTTCGGAAGGAACGGCAGGGGTCCCGGAGAATTCTTTTTGCCGGGATTTATGAATGTAAGAAAAGACACGCTTTACCTCTCGAACTGGACATCTCTAAAGGTTATTAAATATGATCTTAACGGTAACTATATTGAAGATAAAGTTTTTCCGACTAACGAAAATTTTCCTTCATATCCGACAAAGTTCGGGAAAGAAAATTACATCAGTCAGTCCACTTCAAACAGGTATAGAAGTGACGGTAAAGAATATATGCTTGAAGAAGTTGCGATGTTCGATAATAAATTTAATTTTATGAAGCATCTTTATAAGCTAGAATACGACAGCAAGAATGACATTGAGCATGATCCGAGTGAGTTAGGGTCTGTAGCTGCTTTCTGCGACAGCGTAATTTATATTTCTGAAAATTCTAAGGACAGATATAAAATAGATGTCTATAATTCTGACGGTAGAAAAATAAGAGAAATAAACAAGAATTATGCGAAAACTAAAGCTGGTGAAAAAGAAACTTTAGCTCTTTCTGAAATGGGAGCAAAATACGGAATGAAATTTAAAATGATTTATAAAAATTCTATTAACTGGATGCTGACAGATAAATACGGAAGGCTGTGGGTCGCTGCAAAAGATTTTGCTGAAGACAAATTGAGTTTTGATATATTTGAAAATGATATTTTACTTAATAAAATAGTTTTAAATTTAGAAAAAGGTTATAGCCCTAATTTCGTCGGTGACAAAATAGTAGCTGTAAACAGAGATAACAACAACATCAAGATATATGAGTATTAGCCCTTGCTAAAAGGAAGAAACAATGTTATATTATCCTTGATAAAAGGAAGAAACTCAGAAAGGTCATATATGGACAAAGAAACTATTCAGAAAATTATACTTGATTATCAGGCTAAAGAAGCTGAAGAGTTAACCCCGAGAGAACTGAAGATCGATTTTATTCCGCACATGGCCGCAGGAATAACAGGCGCCAGAAGATGCGGCAAAACCTTCAGAACTCATCAGCTGGCAAAAGAATTGTCCGGTGCCGGATTAAAGAAAAATATCTGCCGAATCCAGTTTAATGACCACAGACTGATAAGCATTCCCTCATCCGAGCTGCACTTGATAGACTCTGCCTATTACGCTCTTTTTCCGGAAAAGAGAGACTCCGAGGATGTTTATTTTATATTCGACGAGATCCACAGGATAAAAGGATGGGAGGATTACATTTTATATCTTATTGAATCCAAATATCATAAAGTGATAATTACAGGATCAACTGCCGCGTTGCAGAGAGGGGAGTATGCTTCTGCATTGAGAGGAAAGCTGTTCCCTTATGAGCTATTGCCGTTCTCGTTCAAAGAATTTCTGAGGCATTATAAAATCAAAGAAGATTTCCTGACAACGAAAGGAAGCGACAATCTTTTTCATTATTTCAACAGATATCTATCTCAGGGCGGATTTCCGGGACTGCTCGACATACCCGAAAACAGGCAGACAGAGATGCTGCGCACATATTGGGATGCGATGTTATTCAGGGATATAATAGAATCTCATTCCGAAGAAAATATAAACGCGTCTCTATTAAGATTCTTTGCGGATTCTCTTGCAGCAAGAACAGCCTGTCCTATGACTGTAAGCAAGCTGTCGGAAAATACTTCCGGTGCAGGATTTTCATTCGGCAAGGATACGCTGTATAAATTTCTCGCATATCTGTCGGATGCATATTTGATCTATCCTGTTGAGATTTATTCTATGTCGGAAAAAGTCAGAGCCAGGAACTATAAAAAAATATACTGCGCAGACTGGGCACTTGCCAGGTCGGTCTCTTATACGGAAGGCATAGATGATACGCGAGCTTTTGAAAATATGATCTTTCTTGAGCTCAAGCGGAGAGGATATACTGTGAACTATTACAGAACAAGAGAGGGGCATGAAGTTGATTTTGTGACAAGCAGAAAAGGACATATCACCGGTCTTATTCAGGCATGTTATAGTATCGAAAAAGATGAAGTGAAAAACCGTGAATTCCGAGCCCTGATCAAATCCGGTATTTATTTAAAGTCAGAAAATCTTGCTGTGATCACTGCTGATGAAGAAGGTACCGTAGAAATAGAAGGTCTGACAATAAAAATACACCGCGCATGGAAGTGGCTGACAGGATTAGAATAAAAAACAGGCAGGTCAAATGTTCTCTTCAATAAAAAAGAATTACGAGTTCCATAAAAAGAATT
>CALMWI010000298.1 GCA_937873545.1 uncultured bacterium
AAAAAGAGCCGCATCGCAATTCGGCAAAAAACTGAGCGTGGCTTCCGTATTATGTAAATGAGTTGAGCCTATACCGGGGGTATCGATGAAAACCACTCCCTTTTTAAGCAAATTCGAATCATAAAAAAGTTCTACGGATTCGACACTAAGATTGTTTTTAGGATTCTTTTCTTCGGATACATAATCAGATAGAAAATCACGCAGATCGTCCGTAGATTCCGATACGAATAATTTATAAATGTTATCTTTATTGAAATGAACACATACTTTTTTCTCTTTGCCGTATTTGATATATATCGGAACAGCTGTTAGCGGTATTACAGAAGAAGGAAGTATCTTCTCTCCGAGAAGCGCATTTAATAAAGTACTTTTGCCTCTTTTAAACTGGCCGAGAACAGCAAGATTGATCCTTCCGTGATTTAATCTTTCCCTGATAAGTGTGAGTTTATGCGCAAACGAAGAATATTCACCGCCAGATGAATTTATAATTTCCAAAGATAAATTTATGATTCCGTCTAAATTCAGGCTTGAGCTTTTATCTTTCGTGTTCTGCATCCCCGACTCCTATTCCAAAAATTATATTGTAACTTTTGTAGGAGTCATTATCCCGGTCGGGCGATTCAGGCGAACTCCATCGCCGATTTCAAGATATTAAATATAACAAATACAGAAGTAAAAATCAATTGAATGATTAGAGAATTTGAATGTTCAAATTGCATATCAGTTTTAAGTATAAAATGGCTCGTAAATAGCGGTAATTAATCCCTTTATTCTATTATTATCTTTCGTTTTGTACATTAATGATTTTCTCACAATAGAAGACTAGTAGATAAAACCACTTGTGCATAACGGTCATGGAAAAAAGCTCACAAGATAAAACATCACACTGGCCAAGTCATTTTTCCAATGTTATCACTTGTCACAACTTCTCACATTTTTCTTTTCGACCTAACAAATCGAGCCTATATTCATAAACTTGATTCTTTCGATATTATTAATTTATCTTCCCTGTTGCCAAAATCTCCCTGATCAGTACCGAAAAAAGCGAACCAGAGAGTTCCTGCGACACCAAATCCGAAAGCTGTGAGTAAATTTGCTGCAGGACTTATCATCCACAGGAAAGCGCCGGAAAAGGCAGCGACGGAGACTACTGAATCTCTTACAAGATAATATAGTCCGAACATACTTGCCTTTCTATTTTCAGGCGCAAGTTCCATTATAAGCGTTTTTCTGGTAGGCTCTCCAAATTCCTTTAAACCGCGAAGGAAGAAAGCGAGAATCAGCATCGTAAACGAGTTCGTAAAAAGTAAAGCTAACGGGAAAAGAGTGAAAAATACGAATGTCGTAACTACGAAAGGTTTCTTTTCGGTATTATCGGCAAAATAAGCTACGGGAATATAAACGACCATCGCCGTAACCATTTCGACAGTAGTCAGAATTCCGAATTCGAAGGCCGAAACAGGATTCGCTATCGTCTGCACACACCATATAACCACAAATGCATACGGTATTTGTTCGCAGAACCTAACGAGAATATCTGAAACAAGAAGTCTTTTTAAAGATGCAGGCATTTCCTTCCATAATTTTAAAGGATTTTTCGTTGCTGAATTTTTAAGATTCTCCGTTCTGTTATTTGCCTGGTCTGTTATCAGGGTCTGCTGTAAAACAGTAGCGACAAGCGCAAGAATAAGAGCAACAGAAAATCCTATCTTTATGCCTGCTTCTATTCCGAGTGCCGTAATAAATGCGCCGCCGATGAGGGGTCCGAGAAACATAGGTATCCGTCTGACGAGGGAATGAACCGACATACCCATAGTCCGCTTATTCTTGGGAAGGACATCAGAAATAATCGTAACTGTCGCAGGCAATGAAATTGCTGTCCATGATAAAAAAAGAAAAGAAGCCGCTATAACAGCCTGCCATACGGGAATAATTATCACGATAATAAAGCCGACCATGGCTAAAATGTTAAAAATCAAAAGGGATTTTTTTGTGCCTACATTCTCAACAAGATAACCGCCGGGAAAAGAGTATAAAGCTGAAAGAAGATTATCAAGTCCGTTAAGTAATCCAACCGACCAGAAACCGCCTCCGAGAGCCAGCAGGTACATCGGTAAGAATCTTTCCGCCATTTTCTCGCCAAGACCGACGAGAATAACCATAGACAGTAAACCAAGGATACTTTTTTTTAATCCTAAAAATGCCGCAGTATTTTTGATCCTGCTCAAAATCTACTCTTTCGCAGTCTGCATCCTGCACCATGCGTATAAAGCATCATAAACATAAAACTGATGTTCAAGATTTTCAAGGTCTTCAGGGTATCTGAGACTGTAACCTACAGCAATAGCCTCAATTCCAGCCGCAATAGGATCTTTATCAAATGAGTCAGTGTCAGCGGCATTAATAATTTTAGACATTCTGATCAGAGCTTTATCTGTCAACTCATATTTCTTTACTATGCTAACAAAAGAACATTCATCTCCATGATGTCCCAGTTCGGCATTGGGAATATCATAAGGTATTGCACCTGTAGATTTGGCTATTTCTTCCACACTGCATCTTGGGACGAATAAGAATTCAGCCTCAGAGTCAATGAATCTTGTTATAAGCCATGGGCAGGCAACTCTGTCAACATGCACATGCGATCTTGTAATCCATTTCATAGAAATTCTCCTTTTTATTATATGTGATTTATTTATTTCATTGGAACTTGAAGCCATAATTGTTTCCGGTTTTTATGATCCAAAATCTAAGAATATAAAAGGAATAAGTCAAGAGAAATAGTATGTATTGCGTTTAAACTCCATAAACTTCATATTATACTTAGGCTCGATTTCATCTTTAACTCTCCAGTCATAAGTTGTGATTAGTGATAACGGTCATGGCTAAAAGCACCACACAAGTCACAATGAACCAGTCAGTGTCATGTAGCCAATGTTAG
>CALMWI010000299.1 GCA_937873545.1 uncultured bacterium
CGTTTATGTCTATTATTAATTCTTTATCAAAAATCATATTTACTGAAACGGTATCCGGTACAGACCAGTTTGTTAAATCGTTATTACCAAATCTGTACATTGTAGCTCCGTAGCCCGACGCTGGTCCGAAGGAATAAGCTATATGTACTTTTTCGTCATCTGAAATATCAAGGCTTTTGACTCCTGAAGGATAATTGCCATTGCTAACATCAACCGGGTCAGTCCAGTTACCTGTATTTATATCCATTTTTGATATAGATGCTCTTGAAATATATTCGCCAGATTCGTCTTTTGAAATTCTACCGCCTGCAAATAAATAATCACCATACCACTTTATATCATATATAGAGTATTTGCTACCCATAGATACGGGTGAGCTCCAATTATTTTCAGGATCTTTAAATATGTAATAGCTGCTTTCATCAATAGAAAATTCATCATAATAAAAATAATAAATTCTGTCATTTTTATCAATTCCGAGAACCGGGCTGGCAGTCATATATCTTCCCGTAAATTGAGGATTTGACCATGTACCCCCGATGTTATTCATGTAGTATATTTTGCCATTCAATAGCAGATAAAACATGACATGGACATTATTTTTTGAATCAATTACAATCAAAGGTTCATAAGCCTGATCACCTTCATAAATAGGAGATATTTTTACAGGTGTACTCCATGTTATACCATCATCATTAGAAAGAGCATATTCAACGACTATCGGATCATTTAAGGTTCCAAAATCGTAATAATACATCCATACAGCATGCAAAACTCCGTTATTATCTATTGCGATGCGAGGACGAGAGCAGTAATTGCTTGTCGGATCTGAGATCATCTTAGGTGTGCTCCAATCGTATTGGGAGAATAGGTTAAAAACGATAATTAGAATTAAAATTAGATTTTTCATTTGTAATTCCTAAAGGTTGTTTTATTTACGGGTTCATTTTTGTTAGAGTAGAGTAGAGTAGAGTAGAGTAGAGTAGAGTAGAGTAGAGTAGAGGTATATATATCTTAGTTATAAAAAAATTATTGTTTGTTAATAACTTAGGCATCAGTCTTCCACATTTAGCGAAACAGTATTTTATTCAATTACAATATGTTATAAATAAAGTATGTTGTCAAGAAAAAATATTTTATGATAATAAGAAAATAAAAAACTGTGTTTTAAACTTTTCCGACCGGAGCAAGATATATGACGAATTCGTCTTTCCCGTCGGCACGAACGAAGTCGTCGCACAGCTTCTGATCGTAAGCGCCTATTCCGCAGGTGCCGCAGCGAATTGCTTCGCAGGCAAGGTAAAGGTTCTGGCAGAGATGTCCGGCATCAAGGGCAACAAGCTTTGGAGAAGCGTCAATATAACGCCATTCCGTTCTGTAGGGAATTGCAGTCCAGATAAAATAAACGGCAGGCTTCCAGAACTGCTCAAGCGTAGCTTCATGAAGCATTTTTTCCATGCCTTTTATGTATTTTTGTTCAAAGCACATAGAATGTTCCAGCGGAAGATAACGGTAGATCCCTTTTTCAATCCCTTCAACATTCCAGATAAAAAGATAGGTTTCGAAAGGATGTCTCGCTCCGCCTGAAGGAACTGTCCTTAGGGAGTATTTTTCTGTCTTTTTTCTGACGCCTTGAGTTGCGTAGAGGAGGAAAGACAGTTCTTCAAGACTAAGGCTTTCGTCAGTGTATTTTCTCCGGCTCTGCCTGTTCAGTATTGCCTTTTTAAGAGATATCCTTCCAATCTTTTTCCATTTATCTTTAGGCAGCAGAGGAATTATCTTCTTTTTGGGATCAAAAGCTTTTTCAAGCTCGGGTACCGGCATTTTCTTTGCCTGGTCAGAGCCGTTGAATTCTAAGATATCCCAGTTAGACTTAAGAAATACCCGGTCTTTTATCAGTTTTTCACTTTTTTTCATAAAACCTCCTTTTTATCAGAACTTGGGTAAAAAAATCAAAAGACCCACAATTACAGCTACAGTTGCAGCTACTAGAACCATCGCGGCGCAAAGATCTTTCGTGATTCCTATGATCTTATTATGTTCAGGAGAAACAAAATCGGCTATTCTCTCGATCGAGGAGTTGAATATTTCCGAAACAAGCACGAATCCGATTACTATCGTAATTTGGATCCATTCAGTAACATTAAGCTCATAGAATATGCCTAACAGAACAGTCGCAAGCGCAGCGAGAAAATGAACTCTGAAATTGGGTTCTTCCGAAAACATCGTCCACAAACCTTTAAAAGCGAATTTAAAACTGTTTATTCTGTTGCTGAAGGAAATTCCGAGACCTGTTTTACTCATTATTTTTATCTCCTTATAGATCGATCATTAAGCTTAATCCGTATGAATCGTTCCCGAATTCGGGAAAAGCGTAAATATTATTGTTTTCTCCTAAACCGAAAGGATGCCAGTCTTTAAGCGGCTCGAACTGATAGACCAGATTTGCGCAGAATATGCCTATTCCGGCTCCCGCAAGAACATCCCCTGTCCAATGATTATTGTTCATTATTCTCAGCGCGCCTGTGGAAACAGCGAAAACATATCCGCTGTAAGCTATAAAGCTGCTGGTATCCTTGTATTCATGATATAGAACCGTCGCGTTAGTGAATGCAATATTCGTGTGACTCGAAGGGAAGGACTCTCTGTTTTCGCCGTTGGGTCTTAATTTATCTGTAGATAATTTCAGCGACTGAACTATAGCCTGGGATGCGAGATTTGCGACAGCAAAATATTTTGCTCTCTGGAAAAAACTATTTTTTGCTTTATAGCCGATCAGGTCAAAGAAGAAAACTTCCGCGGCAGGTATATGAACAATATAGTCGTCGGCTTCACAATTAAAGTCATTTCCGATATAATCCCGTATGTCAGACTGAATATCCTTTTCAAGATCGCTTCCGCTTATTGCTGCTCCGGCTGTAATAAGAGATAGAGGAACTATAAACGGTACGATCGATACTTTATCGTCAGTTCTCAGGCTGTCTTCCAAAGCTGATACAGATAACGGCAACACTATGATCAAAAACAAGAAAAATTTCATATTTAATGATAAGTAACTATGGTATCTAAATCAAGTTAAATTAAACAGATTTATATTGAGGCTTCCGCCTGTACTCCACTGTTTTCGGATTTTTGATCTCTGTGGGTTTAGGCTTGAATCGGTCTGGAGAACGGTGCACAGGTTTTTTATTCTGTATTTTTCCTTCGGGTTTTCTTTCCGCGACTTTCCTCGGGAATTCTTTTTCGGCGGTTTTAGCCGGAATTATACCAGTGAAAGGGTAAGCATGGTTTTCAATTACTGTGATCTTTTTCGCGATAAGTTTTTCTACATCGCGAAGAAATGGTCTCTCTTCCGCATCGCAGAATGAATAAGAAGTCCCCTTTGCGCCTGCCCTGCCTGTTCTTCCTATGCGGTGAACATACATTTCAGCTATATTCGAGATATCATAATTGATTACATATTCAAGATCGTTCACATCTATTCCTCTTGCGGCAATATCTGTGGCCACAAGAACCCGGGTCGTCTGAGCTTTAAAATTCGTCAGAGCCCTTTGTCTTGCATTCTGCGCTTTGTTCCCGTGGATGGCTTCGGCAGTGATATTATGTTTTTGAAGGGCTTTCACTACTTTATCCGCGCCGTGTTTTGTGCGTGTGAAAACGAGAGCGGTTCTGATCTTCGGATCTTTTAAAAGATCAACGAGCAGAGCGGTTTTGTTTTCTTTGTCAACGAAATAAACGAACTGATCAATTGTATCTACTGTTGACGATATCGGAGTAACAGAAACATGAGAAGGGTCCTTTAGAATCGTTCCGGCAAGCTTTATGATCTCATCAGGCATGGTAGCAGAGAAGAACAGCGATTGTCTTTTATTTGGAAGTACTGCAAGTACTTTTTTAATGTCGTGGATAAATCCCATGTCAAGCATGCGGTCAGCCTCATCGAGAACGAATATTTCTATGTCCTGAAGGCTGATAAATTTCTGATTCATCAGATCAAGAAGCCTTCCTGGAGTGGCTATTACTATGTCCACACCGTCCTTTAAATACTGGGTCTGAGGATACTGGCTGACGCCGCCGAAAATCACGACGGATTTTAATTTTGTGTATCTGCCGTAAGCTTTAAAGCTTTCTTCGATCTGGATCGCCAGTTCTCTTGTCGGTGTCAGGATCAGGCTTCGTATCTTTCTTTTCCCTTCAGGTTTTTTTTCGCTCAGCTTCTGAAGTATCGGCACTGCGAAAGCGGCTGTTTTTCCAGTACCTGTCTGTGCGCAACCGAGCAGGTCTTTACCTTTCAGTACGATAGGGATTGCCTGTTCCTGAATAGGAGTCGGCGTTTTATAACCCTCTACAGCTATCGCCCTTAAAATGGGCTCGATTATGTTCAATTTTTTGAACGGTGAATTTTCGTTAACTGGTGAAACTTCAGATCTTATTTTATTGGTCAAAATCTTTCCTCTTTTATATGAGTTGATTATTTTTAATTTGAAATCCGGGCGGGAATATAACCTTTCGGTTACACTTTAGCAAGGTAAAACACCAATTAAAAAAAAACTTTAAATAATTTCTTATACCAGTCTTTAGCCATACACGGCCGTTCTACAAGAAGAAAAAAAACGGATGAGATCGTTAAAACTAAGAATAACAATATTGCAGAGTATATAGAGACATTTATAAAAGAATATTTTGAGAATGTAAGTCTGCAAACGGGATTACCGAAAAGACTGAGTATTGAAGCATGCAGCAGATAGATCGTATAGCACATGCCCCCTATATTAGTAATAACCTTAAAAGAGAGAAATTTAAATATTTTATGAAATAAAACATAATAGTACAGAAAGAAAATACTTATAAGCAGCATCAACTCCCAGAGAAACCTTTGCATATCGGTATTAAAATCGGCATCGGTAAAAAGCCATATTACCGTAAAGAAGAACAGCCCGATCAGAAAGTCGCAGTTTGTTTTCGGCAACAGTGTCGAGTCAGATACATACAGATCGGCCAGTAAAAAACCTATTAAAAAGTACTGAAAAAAATCTATCAGACTGATAAAAGGCATCGGACTGAAAACGAAATGATTTATAACTAAGAACGATACAGCTATAAAAATCATAGACAGCCGCCTTGCCGATAGTGACCTGACTGAAAAAATGTATGCCATTAATGGAGCGAGAATATAAAATTGGACTTCAACTTCCAAACTCCATGTCGCGCCGTTCAATTCGGGTAGAGTGTCGGGGAATAAAAAATTATGCGTATAAGTTATTGATGACAAATAGCTTATTATTCCTTTCTGCGGCGTAAGTATCTCAGCTACATAAACAGCTCCGAACAACAGTATTGTCATAACAATAATGTAAGGCGGTTCCAATCGGGTCAGTCTTCTCAGAAAATAATCTTTGAGGCTGACCGGCTTTCCTTTCGCCAGATGGAACTTGGCAAACGGTATTCCCAAAATAAAACCGCTGATAACAAAAAAAAGGGGGACACCCAGATGCCCGTGAGATATTATGTGTTTCAGAAATGAATAGTCTATCGTATCTGCATATCGATTTATATCTTTAACTTTTAAGAATTCGCTTAAATGGAACAAAACTACACTCGAGATCGCGATAAATCTTAACCCGTCGATCTCCGGTATAAAACCGCCTGAGGAAGTAATTCGTTTAAACGATAATTTCATTTGCCCCTTAGTATCTGTCGGCCGATCCGAGGACGTTGCGGTTCTTGTCCATGATCATTTTTTTGAGTTCGTCTCTTGCGGGACCGAGATATTTTCTGGGGTCGAATTCAGAAGGATTTTCTATGAACACTTTTCGGATAACAGCCGTAACCACCATTCTTCCGTCTGTGTCGATATTGATCTTGCATACCGCAGAACGGGCGGCTTTTCTGAGCTGTTCTTCAGGAACACCTACCGCGCTTTCCATTTTTCCGCCGTACTGATTTATCATGTCAACATATTTCGGAAGCACTGATGATGATCCGTGAAGCACAATAGGGAAGCCGGGGATCCTTTTTTCGCATTCTTCAAGAATGTCGAAACGGAGCGGAGGTACAGATTCGCCCGGTTTTAATTTGAATTTATAAGCGCCGTGCGAAGTTCCTATCGAAATTGCAAGGCTGTCAACGCCTGTTTTTTTAACGAAATCTTCAACCTGTTCAGGATGAGTATAATGCGAAACTGCGGATGACACTTCGTCTTCTATTCCGGCGAGAACTCCGAGTTCGCCTTCCACAGATACATCTCTTGTGTGCGCATATTCAACAACTTTTTTAGTTAAAGCGACATTTTCATCGTAGGGGAGATGCGAACCGTCTATCATGACGGATGAAAATCCGTTATCGATACATGAAACGCAAAGCTCATACGAATCACCGTGATCGAGATGTAAACAGATAGGTATATTCGATCCCATTTCTTTCGCAAGTTCTGCCGCGCCCATCGCCATATATCTGAGCAGAGTTGAATTCGCGTAGCTTCTCGCACCTTTTGATATCTGAAGAATAACAGGTGATCTTGATTCGATACAGCCGTAAACGATCGCCTGAAGCTGCTCAAGGTTGTTGAAATTATACGCAGGAACCGCGTACTGACCTTCCATAGCTCTTTTAAACATTTCTTTCGTGTTTGAAAGACCCAGTTCTTTGTAGCTTACTGCTTTTGCCATGTTATGCTCCTATTTTAAATTATTTTTATCCGTAAAATCAAATATATACAATCAAAAGGCCTAATTCAACTTTATTTTTTCCAAAATAAACAGGTAATTCTAAAACTTGACTTTGATTTTAAATGAGTTAAATTACAAACC
>CALMWI010000300.1 GCA_937873545.1 uncultured bacterium
TTTGCATATTCTTCATACCTTTCGTTTTTAAAATATCTGCCGTTATAGAACATAAATAATGATATTCCTGATTTACCCGAAAGTAGTCCTATATTATTTTTCAATTCTCCTTTATCGAACCTGACAATAATATCTTCAGCGATTTCGTGAAGTATTTTTTCAATTAAAGATTTAGTCTCTTTATCCAACCGTTACCTCCTTTAATTCAACAGTTTTATTTGTTTTGCCATATTTTATTTTTGCCCTAACTGTATCATAATACTTCCAGAGATAATTATAAATTACCATCTCCTGTGGTCTCTGATTGGATCTGAACAGTCTGTTGAGCATCATGTGGGAAAGACTTGCTATATAGCCTGTTTGATCAACTTTAAGACAGTTCTGCCCGGCAGGATCAAGAAGCTCAGCAATAATATTTTGCGTTGATGCGCTTTTGAAGTCCAGCAAATTATCGAACACCGATGAATATTCAAATGCGGAACCGGATTCTTTCATCAGTTCTTCAATTTCTTTTCTAACCTCTCTGTAGTTGTCGTTTAATCGTTTCTTTACATTATTTTCTATCCCGAATTCTTTATTAAAACCGTCTCGCATTCTCTCTATGGTTTCAATTTTACCGTTCAAGTCATAACCGAAATCAGAAAGAAGCCTGTCAACAGCCTTTATTCCGAACTTCCATCTGATATTCTCGGAACTCTCGCCTTTTCCGGATAAAAAACTGATCAGGTTTATGATCATTATGCTGTCCGTGCAGAACATTTTCTCTGAAAGTTCGATCGTATTTTCGCCGTAGCGGTTCAGCTCCCGCTCATATACATCTATAATGACCTTTGAAACGATCCCGCTGTTCACATATCTCGATAAAGCAGAATTCATTGTGTTTATTATTGTGCCTACAGATCCTTTGTCGTTATAATGGAACCTTACCCTCAGATGAAGATCAGGATCGGAATACCTGATAAAGAACCATTGGTCAATGACCTTTTTATTCAGAAGTTCTTCTGCCAGAGGCTTTAGTGATTCCGTAAGAACTCTGTCTGATGATTTGTAACCGCAGTATAATTTATAAAATATCCACTCATCGCCTATCATAAAATTCTTCTTCATGTTTTATCCTTGTAGTATGATAAAATGAATTCATTAGGATAGCTGCCTTCGCTTGATCTTACAATGGCATTTTCTTCATCGAATAAAAACTCTATAACCTTAAAG
>CALMWI010000301.1 GCA_937873545.1 uncultured bacterium
CCTTTACCCTGCCGCCTCTGATAAGAACAACAGCGTGTTCCTGCAGATTGTGTCCCTCTCCGGGTATGTAAGCCCATACTTCCATCGAGTTTGACAGCCTTATTCTCGCTACTTTTCTGAGGGCGGAATTCGGTTTTTTAGGCGTCATGGTCGTAATCTTTGTGCATACGCCTCTTTTTTGAGGACAACTTTGCAATGCGGGAGACTTTGTTTTTTTCTTGATGATCTGTCTTCCGAATTTTACTAATTGGTTGATTGTTGGCATTAACTTTCTCCAATATAATCTTTTCTATGTTAATAGTTTCTTAACTTTCCGCCCTCCTGCTTCATACAAATCCCGGATACCGAATCACGCTTAATTTCTATGCGAAATCCTCCCGAAATTTTGCGGAAAACGAATATAACAAGATTAACTTTCATTGTCAACATCTTTTTTCGGAAAATACTGTTTATTTTTTAGTTATTTGTCTATTTCTGTTATCTTGGATCCCGGAAAATAAAAGTCTAAAATATCAATAAAATTTCTTCCCTCTGCAGCCATACCGCATGCGCCTATCTGGCACATTCCGGCTCCGTGCCCGAAACCTGCACCCCGAAATATAAAATCCTCCGAAAGACCGTTCTTTCCGGTCTTATTCTTTTCAACATAAAAATTTGCACTGTAAAGAGGCGGCTTTCCCAGTTGTTTTCTTATGTTTAATTCCTTATTAATAGTGATTGAGGTTTTTGATCCGGTAATTTTTACGCTTTTCGCTTTGCCGGACTGACCTCTTCCAACTACTGAAATATCCTTTAGATCGCCGATGTCCGTTCCGGTTGTCGATTTTATTGTGCTTTCAAGTTTTTTTCTATTTACTTTTAATTCCCATCTGAAGTATTTTTTCGTAAAATCAAGTCCTTGTTCAAGGTCCTTATTTTCAATATTACAGTATGAATCCGGTCTTGAGTCTATCCACTTTCTGAAATTATTCTCTTTACTGAGGTCCCCGAAATTAAAGGCTTCTGTATCTCCGCACGGTTTAGATTCAAGGTACGGAAGAGGATCCCCGCCCCAGATTATATTATTTTTTTCAAGATATCCGCCGCATACGGAATGGAAAAATGCTTCGAGAGGTTTACCGCCGTAGGTAAGAACCATTCCTCTGGTATCATCTACAGCCTTGCTTGTCCGCTCTGAAATATTATCAAGCCCGGTATAGACCTGACTGTAAACATCGCTCGAAAGAGAATAAGGTTTGTCTTTATATTTTTTTCCTATTTTTGAGTAGATGTTTGTTCTTGCTAAAATAGCCTGAGCTTTTAAAGCTTCTTCCGGTGACTGAGCGGACATCTCCGAAGGAACAACACCGTAAAGATATTGCTCTATACCGACTTCGTTCACTACAGTTATTTTTCCATTTATATCAATAAATTCAATATTACCTTTATAACTTCTAGATTTTGTCTGTTCCCAATGCCACCCTTTGCCGGACTGGATCTTTCCTATCCTTACATAAGATGATATCTGCTCAGGCTTAAATATCAGCTCTTTTTCAACAGTTATTTTCTCTCCAGATTCTGAATTTTCAAGGAATATTTCGTTATCTTTTGAAGTCACTTTCCAGGACCCTGTCGAGCGTTTTTTTGTAAAAATCAACTTGCCTCCGCTGTAGATCGAGTATAATCCTGAATACGAAAAAAGAACATTTGACTCATTCTCAAGAATTCCGACACGCACAAAATTTTTACCCGCAGTTACAGCGTCTTCGATTTGTTCGGGCGCAATCTGTTTATTAACGCTCATTTCTGATATTATCCTTTCTGAGATCGGCTCGCCCTTATCGACAGATGTCGGCGTACAGCCGATGACGATAAAAATAAAAGCCGTAAGAATTTGCTTTATTGATTTCATTAAATTTCCCTAAAGCAGGAAAGGATCGGCATGGGAAAATTACTCATACTGATTGAGTTGTTGTATCCTTTTAAGGATCAGAAGAAGCTCTTTATTGCGGAAAGGTTTTGTGATGTATCCGTCGGCCCCGAGATTCAAAGCTTCAGTGGTTGTATATTCTTCAGAAAATCCCGTCATTATAACGGCGGAAATGTTTTTATGCTTCTCTTTTATGTTCTTTAGCAGTTCCAGACCGTCCATTTCGGGCATTTTCATATCTGTGATGACTATGTCTATATCTTCTTTGCCGAGAATTTCAAGAGCTTTAATTCCATTCTGAGCGGTGAAACAGCAAAACTCTTTCTCGGTAAAAAAAGTTTTTAACATCTGAAGCATGTTATCTTCGTCGTCAACGATTAAAATATTGAACTTTCTCATCATTCACTTCCCTTTAAATTGACTGTTCGCGACAAATTTCATCTGTATAATATAAAGTTCAATATGACCGAAATCAATAGAAAAAGGTTCAATATCGGATTTTCGGGTATTTAACTGACATTTTATAATAGATTTTTGCTATAAAAAATCCTATTAATGCTCCAGTTCCCCAGCCGCAAAGTACATCTGACGGGTAGTGAACCCCCAGATAAAGTCTTGAAATTCCAATTAGAATTGAAACTAATATAAATAGTATAGCCGGTTTTCTGTAAAATATGCTCAGAATAACAGCAGCGGACATAGAATTCGCTGCGTGTGAAGATACAAATGAGAACGACGATTTATATGAAGATATTCCGTCGGTGATTATCCATAAATGGGCTTTTACTTTCCAAAAATACAGGCCTTCCAGTACCTGACATGGTCTGGAACGCTCAAACATAGGCTTGATGATCATTGAAGATATTATATCTGATAACCCAACAG
Source organism: uncultured bacterium (assembly GCA_937873545.1). Classification (GTDB taxonomy): domain Bacteria; phylum UBA4055; class UBA4055; order UBA4055; family UBA4055; genus UBA12480. The sequence continues at coordinate 2,795 of CALMWI010000301.1, forward strand.
CTATGAGGGCGACAACCACTGCGGTAATAAATTTTCTGAATGAATCAGGTTTCTTTTTATTTAAATAATATCCGATCAGTATAATAGCCGGAACAAAGATCAGAGCCGATCTTCTGTCTGAAAGAAAAACGAAAAAATAATTTAAAATATCTGAATGGATCGATCGGTTAAAGAAAAAAAGAATGCTTTTATCTATTTCATAGATCTGACTCATTTTTTTATATACCTGTGGAAAGATCCGACTTTAACCGCACCTTTATTCAGTAGCTCTCTGATCATAACTTGATGTTGAATATTGAGAACTAACTCGGCTTTAGACACTTTCATATTTGCGCATATTTTAATCACCCTGTTTACGACAGCTATAGAGTTATTCTGCGTGCTTTCATCAATAATATTATAATTCAATAGTCTGATCTTATCCTTAAGTCCGGAAGTGAACGCCGGCATAATAAAGCCCGATAACTCATTATCAGAATAGATAATCTCCCACAGCTCTTCACTGAAGTACCCGTCATCAAGAAAATCCTGATATATTAATACCGGATCGGTATTCTCATAATATTTCTTAAGTTCATTTTGCTCAAATACTATTCTGAATCTGTCTTCCGGAGCGAATGCTGTAAATGGAGTAAAATAAATTCCGTCAGGAATTTCAGCGTATATGCCATCTGATATTCTTAAACTGTATTCTATGTATTCACCGACATGTTCGTAGCCGTACTGCTTTGAAATTATTTTCATTGCCTCTGAAAAAGCTGTTCCCTCGTAAATTAATATCTCAAGACGGTCTGACGGGTTGAAGTAGAATTCATCGCTTTTTAAAAAGTCATAAATAAGCCCGACCGCTTCGGCAGTTTTTTTACTTTCCGGAACCGCTTTAGGGCTGATCACAGGTGTTTTCTCCCAGATCCTTCGTGTATTATTTCTATAAATTTCAGCTTGAAGATAGGGTTTACCGTCATCTTTAACAAGAAAGTAGTCACCTTCTTTTGCTGCACCCGATTCGAACATCCGCTGAAGCTGGTAAGAATATGCCGCGGCTGTATCGGGAGGAAAAAAATCCCTAAAATAATCCGATGTGCTTTTATGCCTGATGATCTGTAGTTCCATTACTTGCCGAACCTGAAGATGATCACATCACCGTCCTGGACTATGTATTCTTTCCCTTCAAGACGAGCCTTACCCTTCGATTTTGCAACATTCCTGTCAAAATTACACTCAACAAAATCCTTGTATGAAATTACTTCGGCTTTTATAAACTTTTTTTCGAAATCGGTATGAATAACTCCCGCAGCCTGAGGAGCTGTCATTCCCTGCCTGATATTCCATGCCTTGACCTCGATTTCGCCTTCTGTAAGAAAAGTTCCCAGCCCGAGAAGATTATATGTTTCTTTTATCAGGATATCTAAACCGGGATGCTCCAGACCGTAATCTTTAAGAAATTCAGCTTTCTCCTCAGCTCCGAGCAGTGACAATTCAGCTTCAACTTTACCGCAAATTTTAACAACTCCGCATCCCGTTTTTGCCGCATACTCCTTCACTGCTTTTGTATAATCGGAATCTTTTCCTGCCAAAAGCTCATTCTCCGATATATTACAGACTAATATAACAGGCTTGACAGTTAAAAGATTCATGTCTTTTATATTATCCAGCTCCTGCTGTGTAAGATTCAGGCATCTGGGATGCTCCAGTTCGGACATTTTCGCATAAAGTTTCTCATAAAGAGGGTGAATGTCCATCGCCTCTTTATTCTTAGACTTGAGAAGCTTCTCATTTTTTGAAATTCTGTTCTCGACCGTCTCAAGATCTTTGATTATAAGCTCTGTCTCGACGTTCTCTATATCCCTTGACGGATTTATCGTTTTATCAACATGGATAACATTTTCGTCATCAAAGCAGCGTACAATATGAAGTATCGCGTCAACGAGCTTGATGTCGCTTAAAAATTTGTTTCCCAACCCCTCACCCCTTGATGCACCTTTGACAAGCCCTGCGATATCCATTATTTCAAGATGGTTATAAACCTTTTTTGCGCTTGTCACATGGGCAAATATTTCGTCAACCCTGTAGTCCGGAACATCAACTACCGCAGTATTCGGTTTGATGGTTGAAAATGAATAGTTTGTTGATTCCGCTTCCGATGAAGTCAGCGCGTTGAATATTGTGGTTTTTCCGATATTGGTAATACCGACTATTCCGGCTCTGATGCCCATGGATTCTCCTTATAAAAAAAGAACACAGGCTTTTGCCTGTGTTCAGAATTGTTTTTATCTGCCCAGTGTCGCTACCATTATCGCTTTGATGGTGTGCATCCTGTTCTCAGCCTGATCAAAGGCTATGCAGGCTTTTGATTCAAATACATCTTCGGTAACCTCTATTCCGTTGTGAAGTCCGAACTGCTCTGATACCTGCTTACCGACTTTTGTGTCCGCATTGTGGAAAGCCGGCAGACAGTGCATGAATTTGACTTCCGGATTGCCGGTTTTTTTCATTACGGCCGAATTTACCTGATAAGGTTTAAGAAGTTTAATTCTTTCAGCCCACACTTCTTTCGGTTCACCCATGGAAACCCATACATCAGTATGTACATAGTCAACGCCTTTGACAGCTTCGTCAACCTTTTCAGTGATCAAAACCCGGGCACCGCTTTCTTTAGCTATCTTCTTGCATGTTTTTACCAGTTCGGCATCAGGCTGAAGATTTTTCGGGGCTCCGATGCGGACATCCATACCGAGGATGCATCCTATTACGAGAAGGGATCTGCCCATGTTGAAACGGGCATCACCGAGATATGCGTAAGATATCTCTTCCAAAGGTTTGTTGCTGTGCTCCATCATAGTAAGAACATCAGCCATCATCTGGGTGGGGTGCCATTCATTCGTCAGTCCGTTCCATACAGGAACTCCTGCATATTTGGCTAACTCTTCAACTATTTCATGCCCGAAACCCCGGTATTCTATACCGTCATACATTCTGCCCAAAACTCTTGCAGTATCTTTTACTGTTTCTTTGTGTCCGAGCTGGCTTCCGGTGGGTTCCAGATATGTCACATGCGCACCCTGATCATGGGCTGCAACTTCAAAAGCGCAGCGCGTACGGGTGGATGATTTCTCAAATATCAGCGCGATATTTTTACCTGCAAGCCTCTGCTGCTCAGTTCCCGAGTACTTTGCCGCTTTGAGTTCTTTTGACAGTTTCAGAAGAAATATGATCTCCTCTTTTGTAAAGTCCATTTCTTTTAAGAAGTGTCTGTTTCTTAAGTTGAATCCCATTTTAATTCTCCTTTTCTATTTCATATTTATATATTGTTTCGCCTTCTTTTACCATTCCCTTTTCCCTTGCTTTTTTCTCCATTTCCAACGGATCTTTGTTCCTCAGTTTTTCGTTTATCTCTTTCTGCCTTTCTATCTCGGCATTAAGATCTTCAATTTCCTGTTTTGTTTTTTCATACTCCTTTTTATTCTGATACAACTTAAAAATTGAATAATCTCCTCTGAGAAACAAATAATATGTCAAAAACGCGATAACGGAAACAAACACGATCACACGCATATTTCTTTTTTTTTTCTTCATGCCTGTCTCCAAAAGTGAATAAATATATGAAATTTATCCTTTTAACTCAATAGCGGTTTTTAATTCTTTTTTACTTTTTTCAAAAGAAGATCGCCGATGTTCATATTATAACCTTTTGATGCGAACACTATATTATTTTCACTGTCGAAAAGGATCACTACGGGATAGGATTCCGGGTTTACTCCCCTCAAAAGGTTTTCATCTTTAGTCTCCGCATAAGTAATAAGCTGTGTATCGTTCGCTTTATAATCTTCGATCTTATCTGTCAGAAGCGATGACATTCTGACGGTAGGTTCATTTTGAACAGTTCCTTTTATCAAAAGTATCTTATTTCCGCTTAAGTTCAGATTTGAAACATATATTCTTACAGAGTTTTTATTTTCTTCCGTCAGGCTGCCTGAAATATCTATGTATTCTTTCGGAGCTGCAAGTTCGATCCTGACCGTTCCTTCTGTTTGTGTAACAGGTTTTATCGAAATATTCGCGTCTCCGTTCGAGTTCCTTATTCCGGCCTGAATGTAAAGATCCTTATTTTTATCTTCCGGGTATGTTATGAGATAGTCAAGCGAATCGTTCCTGCCGTCAAAATAATAGTAATTAAGTTCGCCTTCGGTAAATTCTGACATCTGAAAATTACCCCACGGTTCAGCTTTAACCTGTTTTCCGTCCGCGAATATGCTTAATCTTAATATATTCTCTTTTATAACTGCGTCTTTTTTGCCTTCCTTCTGCTCAAGGACAACAAACTCTTTGCCGTTATAATATTCAAGTTCTCCTTTCCATCTTGTAGGAATCCCCAGCGTTTTTAAAGCGCTGTCGATCAATTTAAGCCTATAGTGATCGGGAACATATTTCATGTTGATTATTTCTATAGGATTTAACGGGCATGAATAGTAGTAGAAAACGAAATCTGAATCCACAGTTACATTCAAATCCGCCCATTTTATTACTTCTGAGACAGTAGAATTTATTTTTGAAGACCTTAGTGATTTTAACATCTGGTAAAGTTCCATTTGCCACCCGTTCTGAACTACCTGCCCTCCCTGCCATGTAGGACTGATAACATTCTGAACAAAGATCGTGTCAGGCACAACTTTTTTATAAAACATTTTACCTTCGTATAAAATATCTACAAGATCGTTTATCGCTGCACTGTCGGGTATTTCACATAGCTCTTTATCATCCCAGTTTTGAATAATGTCCGTCAAAATTCTTAATCTGGTCTTTTTTTCTTTTTCAGGAGCTTTATCGATGCTGCCAAATACTTTTAAAAATTCGCTGATATTTCCGCCGATAATATCACATTTTTCCATAAAGTCTTTTTGTACTTTGTAAAACTCATCCGTATTCTTGTAATCTCTGCTTTTCAGAAAGTATGCTGCAAATTCCGAAGGTTTTTTAAAATTATTCAGCCTTTCGTTCCTCTTAAGGTTAGCATTATCGTTCATAAGATCGAATTTGCCTTCAAAATATTTTTTGCAGGCGTTCTTTTTTTCTTCGCTTTGAGAAACCAGCTGAAATTTAAAATTGAGCTCTTCGGATTTGAATTTATTTCCCTGCTGAATTACGACCTCGATATCCTTCACGCCTGACAGGGTGTTAAACATCTCATATCCGAACCCCGACTCTTTTTTATAAGCTCCGACAAGTACTGAACCCCTGCCTAAAGGGATACTCACTTTTCCGTCTTTTCCCGTCTTTAATTCCTGCATGGGAAAAATTCCTCCCCACGAAACCGCATACAGCATTACTTCAGCACCTTCAACTTCTTCTCCGCTGCCGTTTTTTACGCTTATCGTGCAATTATCCCACTGGTCAGTATAATATTTTATAGAGCTGATTTCTGAAGAATTATCCTTCTGTTCTATTACATCTTCATCATTATAGTATCCGAAAGCCATGGAAGTTATCATTGAGGCCCTTTCGGTAGTTTTTGTGAACCAAGTCTTATTTAATTGATCTGCAGGCTCGCCGAGATATTTCCATCCCTCCGGCGTCCACACTTCTATCCATGCGTGATTTGAATCGGTAAAATTCCACAGCGATGTGCCTGCTGATCTTACCGGAATACCTACGCTTCTCGCCGCGGCCATATAGATTATCATCATTTCCTCGCACCTGCCATAGCCGCGCTTTATTGTCGTTAAAGGCGCCTGATCTTTTCCCGAAGTCGGTTTATAGGTCATTTTCTCCAGCGCCCACAGGTTCACTGTTATAGCCGCTTCCTCAATATCGGAGATATCTTTAACGAGAGGAAACAGCTCTTTATAGAACACCTCTCTCCAGTCTTCGAACGGTTCCTGAGTGATCCTTAACGGCAGAACGAAGTGTTTAAATATGTTTTCATCGTAAAGCGATGCGTATTTCATTTCTTTTGCTTTAAGGATAAGTTCAAGATTTTTTTTAATATAATCAGGAGTAAGAACTGCCAGATCGTTGGGCGAGGAATTATCCAAAATGAACCTTATATATTCAGAGTTTTCGGCCTGTTCATACAGCCTTATCAATCCCTCCGCGTTCTTACCCGAATATTTTTTTATTTTTTCCAAAGTCGTTTCGCTGCAAACAATCGCGAATGCAGCCGTAAGTAATAATATACTGAATATTTTTTTCATAATTCAGGCTCCCTGTTTGATATATTAATTCTAAGGAATATCCGGCTGTTTCGCAAATAAAAAAAGAGCCGTAAAATACGGCTCTTTTATAGATATTAGTGAAATAATTACTTTGTAAGAACCATTTTTCTGGTTTCAGCCATACCGTTCACATCGATCTTGTAGAAATAAACGCCTGAATTTAAAGCTGACGCGTCAAAATTGACTGTATGAGCTCCTTTAGCCATTTTTTCATTTTTCAGATTTGCTACAAGTTCACCTTTCGTGTTGTAAACCGAAAGTCTCACTTTTGAATCGTTCTGAAGAGCGAATCTGATCT
>CALMWI010000302.1 GCA_937873545.1 uncultured bacterium
GGTTATTATTACTGGACGCAGTCATGGACTACGGCTACAGGTGCTGAAATACCATTTTCTACCGACGCGATAGTATCGGCGGTCGTTGGAAGATCTCTGACTCCGGGAGATATCAACAGTTGGGTATGGACAGATTACAATCTTTTAAGTTTCGATGCAACTGATGATACAGTTGGAGCGACAGATGTTCCTGAATTACATATTGCTTACTGTAAGGACAAATACGGCAACGGAACCGGTTACGGTATAGCTGTCACGGTCGGTAATGATTCAGATGATATCGTTGATTACAACGGTACTCAGGTACAGCAGAACTCAAAGATCAGCTACACATATACTACAAACTGGGGTGCGGATGACTCCTCAGGCGACTGGACTCCGAACTGGGTTCACGACGGTCCGGACAAGCTTTTCCAGATCGAGATGAAAGACCTTTTTGACTGGTACGGCGAAACAATGACAACTTATGATTCTATCGGTGTAGATTCGCTTGGAAACACAATCTGTGAACCTCTCGAAGTTCTGCTTGCGAATGATCCTTTTATTACTTCCAATATCTCAGCAGGCGCCACTGAAAATAACATTGTGCATATTTTATTAAAAGCTTTTCCCGCAACAATGGATAATCCGGGGTATTTCTACTACTCGACCGATCACGGTTTTAGACCGGGATATTATCATGTCAGAGGCGAAATAACTCCGTCTGGAGTTAACTGGAGTAAAGCTGATTATGTAGCATCAACCGTTGACAATGATACAGGGGACATCGAATTTAAATATACAAATTCAAATGTATTATCAATAGGTTATGCAGGTCATGGGCAGATTTATGCATCATGGCTCGACAAACCGACTTCAAGGCCGATCGTAAATCCATTCGCAGAAGGAGACGGCAACTCGATGTTCTTAGACGATGCATATATCACATTCTCAGGCGATGAAGGAAAGACCTGGGAGATCAATACGGTAAAAGAAGTTGAGAGCGGAGATCCGGTTTATCCTATATGGTACTTATATTACGCAGCAAATCTAACGAAAACCGGATCACTTCACGAAGAAGGCTGGTGTGTCTCAACACACGGAAATATTGTTGACAAGCAGATCGAGGTCTATGCCGCACATCAGTATTATGATCCGGCAAATATAATTTCTGATCCTCCGAACGATTTTACAGACTATCAGCAGTTCCTTCATGTGTGGAAGATTAAAGGTGCATTATCAGACAGCACAAGTATAGAAACAGAAAATGTTTCTCTGGTTAAAGACTTTGTTCTCGAACAGAACTATCCTAACCCGTTCAACCCTTCAACAGAGATCAGATTCGCTCTTCAGAACGACTCAAAAGTCAAACTTTCCGTTTACAACACGAAAGGTGAACTTGTAGCTAATCTGAAAAATGAAAAAATGGCTAAAGGAGCTCACGCAGTTAATTTTGATGCGTCAGCTTTAAATTCAGGCGTTTATTTCTACAAGATCGATGTGAACGGTATGG
>CALMWI010000303.1 GCA_937873545.1 uncultured bacterium
TATCTATTGATGTGCCTGCAGGCTATCATATCACTGAAGGCGAGTATTTTTACTTCGACACTTCAGGATTTCCTGAACTGGAAGAAAAAGGAAATATTATTTCAGGAAAAAGCACATACAAAAACGAACCGGTATATAAAGGTATAATCAACTATGAATTTGAAGGTATTTATAAAGATTCCATTGATAGATCAATAAAAGTCGCTTACCAGGTATGCACGGAAACCGGAGACGAATCCTGTTTTATGCCTGTTGAAAAAGATATTAAAATAGACTTCTCAATTTGGGACCCTGCAAAGTTTAAAGATAAAACTGCCGCAGCCGGTGAACCGGTTCCTGAAATTAAAGCTGATGAAAAGACCGTCGGAGATGTATTTGACGCTTTTTCGGGTGAAGACGATGAAATGACTCTCGAAGAAAAGCTTGCAGCCATTCTTGAAGGCTCAGAAACATGGACACTTCTTGTTTTCCTGATAGCTTTTCTCGGAGGAATACTCGACAGCATGACACCATGCGTTTATCCCGTTATTCCGGTTGTGATCTCTTATATGGGTGCAAAATCCGCAAAGAAAAAGTCCGCGGGATTCTTTCTTTCTTTGTTTTTTGTAGTAGGCCTTGCCATAACATATTCTGTTGTAGGACTGCTCGCATCTTTTCTCGGCGGCATTTTCGGCGTGGGCGATATAGCTGCAAATCCTTATGTCAGAGTAGTGATCGCATCGATATTTACGATTCTCGCTCTGAGCATGTTCGGCGTCTGGGATATGAATATAATCTCTTCCGATCAGCAGACTAAATGGATGAAAAAAGGAAAGGAAAGCAAGGGTATCTTAGGCGCAATGATAATAGGAATGGTAAGCGGAGTTGTTGCCGCTCCGTGCGTAGGGCCTGTTCTTGCTGTACTTCTCATCCATGTTGCGACCGCGGGAGATGTTCTATACGGCTGGCTCTTATTCATAGCTTTCGCTTTCGGTCTTGGTTTATTGTTCATCGTACTGGGAACTTTTTCGGGAGCCATCAATGCACTGCCCCATGCAGGATCATGGATGGTCAAGATAAAGAAATTCTTCGGCGTAGTAATGATAGGCGCAG
>CALMWI010000304.1 GCA_937873545.1 uncultured bacterium
ATCAGGCTACATTGGATAACATAAAATCAGCAAAGGATTTTCTGAAAAATTCAAAGCCGGATGACACTTTTATACTGTTCATAGCGGGACATGGAGTGCATGATACCGATAAGGAGGCGACATATTATTATTTGACGCATGAAACTAACCTGAGCGATCTGCCTAACACTGCAGCGAACTTCGAGCTTATCGAAGATCTGCTTCAGGGAATACCGCCGAGGAACAAACTTTTTCTAATGGATACCTGCGAGTCAGGCGAGATCGAAGAGGGAGTTCAGAAAACTTATTACGCATCGGCTGATTCGAGAGGCCTGAAAGGGAGAGGAATAAAGGTGGCTGAGAAGGCATCATCCGAGCCTGTGAAAACGGAAAAGCGTGCTTATCTATATGAAAAAGACCGATACATATACAACGATCTGGCGAGAAGATCGGGAGCGATCGTATTTTCCTCATCAAAAGGCGGAGAACTGTCGTATGAGAAAGAAGAAATTCAGAACGGGCTATTCACGGAAGAGATTATCAAGTGCTTAGCCTCGAAAGAAGCCGATAAAGATATGAACGGAATCATATCGAACGATGAGCTGAGAGACTATGTCTCGAAAGCCGTTTCAGAATCTTCCGGAGATCTTCAGCACCCGACTGTCGACAGAGATAATATTTATCAGAAATTCGGATTCGGGATAGTAGAATAGAGAAAATGAATTTCTCTATTCCTTGTCTATCATGTCCGGCTTAACTTCAGCAGTTCTTTCGCAATAATGACACATAACTTTTACAGGCTTCTTTTCTACCACTTTAAATATTGTGTCTATCTTCTCGATGTTAGTGATGCAGTTAGGATTCAGGCATCTGATTATTCCGTGAATGTCGGATGGAATGTCAATGTGCCTTTTCTCGATCACCTTAAAATCTTTTATAATGTTGATCGTAGCTTCAGGAGCTATGAGAGCGATCTTGTCCGTCTCCTTTTTGCTTATGATCTTTCCTTCAAATTTTATAAGATCCTTTTTTCCGACTGTTTTGGAATCGAAATTCAGCCCGATAGAAATAAGGGAATTATTGTTTTTCGATAGCAGTCTAAAAACCGCAAGGCCTCTCGGCGAAGGTATATGATCGATCACTGTACCCTGTTCGATCTTAAATACTTTGTATTGTTTATTGTCCGGCATATTTTTCTCCATTTAGAATTTATATTGTACCAGTTACCAGGCCTAGAAGCGCCGCTCTTACAGGAACACCGTTGTGCGCCTGCTCAAAGTAAACGGCTCTCGGATCGTCATCCACATCAACGGCGATCTCGTCAACCCTCGGAAGCGGATGCATAATGAAAGTATCCGGCTTCAGATATTCAAGCGAGGTTTTATCGATCTTGTAGCTGCCTGCGACTTTTTCGTATTCCATAGGGTCATAGAACCTTTCTTTCTGGATCCTGGTGCAGTATAAAAAGTCGAGTTCTTTTCCGCACGATTCAAGCGTAGAATGAACATATTCGATCTTTTTCGCTTTCAGATAATCGTAATAATGGTCCGGGATGTTCAGCTCTTTCGGAGAGATGAAATGCAGCTTGACATCGAAGTGGGTAAGCGCCATCGCGAGAGAGTGGATCGTCCTTCCGTATTTAAGGTCGCCCATCATGCCTATTACCTTTCCGTCAAGGCTTCCTTTTTTCTCAAGCATCGTGAAAAGATCAAGAAAAGTCTGGGTCGGATGCTGGTTTGCTCCGTCTCCTCCGTTCACAACAGGCACAGAAGATATCTCAGATGCCCTTCTCGCCGCTCCCTCTATGAAATGCCTCATCACTATCGCGTCGCAGTAGCCCATAACATTTTTTATCGTATCAGAAAGAGTCTCGCCCTTCTTCGCCGAAGATGCGCCCGGATCTGCGAAACCGAATACTGATCCTCCCTGGCCTAGTACGGCAGACTCGAAGGACAGCCTTGTTCTGGTCGAAGGTTCGAAGAACAGGGACGCTATCACTTTACCTTTAAGAACCTGAGTAAGCTTTCCGCTCTTGACCTCTTCAGCTTTTTTCATCAGATGAAGGATCTCTTTCTTTTCCATGTCCTTTAAGGACACGATCGATTTTCCTTTAAATTTGGGCATAGGCCCTCCGAAGTTTTATTAAGTTTTAAATTTTATGCAAAAAAAAAGAAGACATGTGTCTTCTTTTTAATCTATCTTTATTTTTTGAAAATCTTTTGATTCGTTTGATCTGGTGCATTCCTTTTCCGGTTGTTTATTGCTTTATCATACCGGAGTCAAAATATACGAAAATGCTGTATCATAAGCAATAGATAAATACAGATTTTGACAGCTTATTTAATTGTTGATTTTACATGTAAAATAAATTAAATATGAATATCAAACAAAAGGAGGGGGAGTGAAAGAAAAAATGAAAATGAGCGCTGTTATTTTTTGTCTGTGCATAATGGCCATTACCGGATCGCAGTCGGGGCTTTACGGACAGACTAAAATGCTGATACAGAAAAAAGATAAGACCGTTATTTCGATCCCGCTTACTGAAATAGAAAAGATCACTTATTCGGATCCGGAAGAGGAACTTAAAGCCAACACTATCACGGATATTGACGGAAATGTCTATAAGACCATAATGATCGGCAAGCAGCTGTGGATGGCCGAGGACCTTAGGACTACAAGGTTCACGGACGGAACAGTTATCCCTCAGATCGAAGACACGGAGAAGTGGAAAAAGAACGGAGAAGTTCCGGCTATGTCGTGGTATGAAAATAAAAAAGACGGAAAATACGGCGCTTTATATAACGGATACGCAGTAGAAAGAGGATATTTATGCCCGAAAGGATGGCGTGTGCCAAAAATGGCAGACTGGGATATTCTGATAAACGAATGCGGCGGTATGGGTATTGCGGGAAGCAAGCTTAAAGAAAGCGGAACAACTCACTGGAACGGACCGAACTTCGGTTCATTGAACGAAAAAGGCTTTTCAGCTTTCGGAACAGGCTACCGATCCAGTGCGGGAGAATTCTCATTCAGAAACGGAACAGGCATCTGGTGGACATCTTCCGAAGCGACATATTCAAATTATTCAACAATTGCAATGTATTATAATTACCAGTCCATAGCTAAAGGAAGTTTTTCCAAAGCGCAGGGAAATTGCGTAAGGTGTATTAAGGACGAATTATAAACTCATTTCAGGAGTTGTCATGAGTACGGCGGCATATATCGCAATGATGGCGGGAATATGGGGGCTGGTAAGCGCGGTCTCGCTTCCTGTCGGAGCAGTGATCGGGATATGGGCAAAACC
>CALMWI010000305.1 GCA_937873545.1 uncultured bacterium
ATTCTATACAGGTCGCGGAACACTGCTTATAGATTATTTCTTTTGGGCAGAAAACAGTAAGTACCATAAACACTTGCCTAATCTGTATTATAAATTCAGGATAAACAAAATAGAAAAGATCGTAATACCGGAAGAAAATAAAAACAAAAGTGAAGACATTATTGTGCATAAGACAAAATTATCGCCCGAAGAAGACGGTAAAGCTCCCAAAATCGAAGTATCATCAACAAAAGACGAAGGGGATATATGCGGGTGTTATTTCGCAATATCTTTGAGCAACGACGGGCTTTCTCACATAAGAATACCAAATTCATACGGAAGATCAAGCCTCGGGAAAGAAATCAGAAATATTGGTAAAATCGGGCAATTGGAGATAAATGTGCAGACAGGAGGTAATCCGCCTCATTTCCATGTAATAAAAAGAGACTTCTACGATATAAAAATAAATGTTTCAAATCTGGAAATACTCGGATACGAATGGCAAATAAATAATGCGGAAATATCGGGAGATGAGTTGGTAGAATTAAAGCAGTGGCTATCGGAAAAATATAACTCTTCGTCTTTAAGTAATTCAGGATATATTAAATTTATATGGATGTGTATAACCGAAGGAGATAAGGATGTCGCGAAACTCAGCTATGTTGACGATCCTGACTTCTGGGAAGATTTTTAAGATAAAATTAAATAAGAATTGTTTTGATTATTATCGCATTGAGAGTTAAATTCAAAAGAATAAAGATAAAGAATTGAAACAGGCACGAAGTGGCACATTAAAATTCATATACAGCTATTGAGGATTGATAAATGACAAATTTTATTACGAACAGCGATCAGAAAGACCTGAAGAAAAGGCTGACTTTACTTATTAAGAACAGCGACAAGCTTAAATTTTTAGTCGGTTTTTTTTATTTTTCAGGCATAAGAGAGCTTTATGAAGGTATGAAAAACAATCCGGAAGTCAGCCTTGATATTCTCGTAGGTCTGAATGTAGATTCAGGAGTTTACGGTATTGTCGAGCATGGTAATCAGGATAGCGAACTTTCAAGAGAGGAAGTATCTTATAATTTTATGGAATCTGTTAAGAAGTCTTTGAATACGGAATCTTTTGATACAGAAGAATTCTATGAACAGGTATTTTATTTTGTGAATCTTATAAAGAGCGATAAGCTCAGAATAAGGAAGACTACAAGCCCTAACCATGCGAAATTATATATATTTAAGCTTAAAGAAAGCCAGGTAGCCAAGCACCGCTTTATAACCGGGAGCAGCAACCTG
>CALMWI010000306.1 GCA_937873545.1 uncultured bacterium
ATAATCTCGTCAACTTTGTAACCGTCATTTTTAAGCCTGTGAGCAACAGCTTTCACTGAGGAATGTTCTACGGATGAAATAATGATATGGTTACCCTTATTTTTCAAATATTCAGCTATACCGTTAATAGCCATGTTGTTCGATTCTGTGGCACCGGATGTGAATATTATCTCTTCAGGCTCAGCGTTGACGGTTCCTGCAATTATCCTTCGTGCTTCAGCAAGGTTCTCATCAGCTTCCATTCCGAGACTGTGCAAAGAGACGGGGTTCCCGTAGGAGTATGTATAAAAGTGATTCATGTACTCAAGGGTTTCATCGTCAATTCTTGAAGTATCGCCGTTGTCCATGTATATTATATTTTGAGCCATTTAAGATCTCCGCTGATTATTGAATTCGCTGAATAATTATAAGTATATTGAATATTTATCGTTATGATATTAGGCATCTATAGGAACATTCTCTCAAGAAATTCATAATATTTAATGATGATTATATTTCCCCAAAGCAGCGACAGCATTATTCCGATCGCTAAAAAAGGACCGAAAGCCAGTCTCTGTTTATAAAAAACGAATCTGAACAGGGAAATATTATACATTTTTTTTATGGTGTCAGGCACTATACTTACATTCTGAATAACCTGAAGAAGGCTGTCAAAAGACTTTTTACTTTCATCAAAGAAAAAATCCTTGAAGTACACATAGCTGATCTCTGATAGATATTTTTGTTTCAGGCTGTTTTTTGAAAGGTCAATGTTCTCTTCTATCATTTCAATTATTTTCTTTTGCTCGGCGGTATAACCGTTGAACTGAAAGTGCCTGTTATATTTTAAAAAGAAATTCAGACGGTCGTTCATATCCGGAATTAACTGTCCCTCTTTTAAGATGTCTTCAACAGAATCGGTAAAACTCTCTTTAAGGATCAGCTCTCTATTCTCATTCAGAAATTTTAAAAGCTTTCCGGTCAGTATATTTTTTGCCAAGTCTGTAAGAAGGTCAAAATTGTCTTTGGGCGAATCGTAACCTAAAAGGTCCTCGTTTACAGCCTGTCTGACAACGCTTGCAATATCCGAAGAATCGAGTTTGAATTTATTCAGAATTTCTACAGCTTTGGGTTTATTTTCAACAGCTGTGAACCTGAAAAAGAGTCTTAGTACCGTAATGTTCTTGAGATCATTTTCATTCAAATAATCAGATATTTTTTTTTCAATTTCACTATAGTCGGCAGCATTAAGATTGTATGCTAGCTGAAGTCTCAATCCTAAAAGATCAAGTTCTTCATCCGTATTTCCGAAATTGCAGGTGATTTTATCTGCCAGCTCTTTATAATAAAGCGCTTCAGATCTTCTTTTTTTCAGATTTATCAATGAAGGCACGAGATATGATATGACAGCTGTAAAAGAGCCTAAAACAAATGCAGCGAAAATAAGTTTGGGTCCTAGAAGCAGACCCGCAGACCCGAGAAGAAATAGATCACCTGTTCCTACAGCATCCTGTTTATAGATGATCTTGCCGGTCGTCTGGATAATATAAAGTATCCCGAAACCGGTCACTCCACCTATTATCGAGTATAATAAACTGATGCCTGTAAAATTATTGATAAAACTGTTCAGTATAACTCCCGAAACGCAGATGACAAATAGTGTAATATTCAGGCCGTGAGGTATGCTGTATGTCTTGAAGTCAATAACCATAATACAAAAAAGCGTATATGTCAGCGGGATGTAAATAAGAAGAATTATCGAAGGTCCCGTATAAAGGAACAGTCCGAGTGTCATTAATCCGACCATAGCTTCCACGATCGGATATTCAATTGAAATCGGCATTTTACAGCCTGAGCATTTTCCTCTTAAAGCCAACCAGCTTAGAACAGGAATGTTTTCGTACCAGAGTATTTTATGTCCGCATTTCGGACATGCCGACGGAGGTGAAATAATTGAAAGCCCGTTGGGAACTCTATATATAATTACATTAAGGAAAGAGCCGAAAATCATTCCGAAGATCAGATAGATATACCATGACGAAAAAAATAATTTTAGAGTTTCAGCCAGCAAAAGAGGTCTCCTTTAATTTAACGAACTTAAATGTAAACAAAAAGGAAGGTAATTTCAATTGTTAAAAAACATATTGGAATTTTAAAAAAAAATAGTTATATAACAGTAAGAAATTAATAAATAATTTCACGGAGGCTGAAATGAAAAAAATATTTAATCATGTGAATTTATGTGCGATTATGCTGCTGATTTTACTCTTTAGTGCAGGTTTATTGAATTCTCAAACCAAGACTATCAAGCATTCTCAAATTAAATCTGATATTACAACAGGGAAGTTTACTGTTTTTTCCGTCGACAAGCCTAATATATCCACAATAAAGGTAAAAGAGATATCAATCTCCATTCTCGGTTCTGACGAAAAAAGTATTGTTATTTCAGCGGATATTAAAGAAGCGTCCAGCAAACCTGCACCTAGTGATTTCAAGGCTGTAATTAAAAGTTATGCCGATGAAGAATTCATCCGGGAACAGGTTACAGAAAAAGAAAAAACAGAAGATGAGACTGAGATCGCTGAAGGTGATGAAGCAATTGAACAGGAAACAGCGCAGGTTCAGACTGAAATTGAGGCCGACCAGTATGAGAAAGTTGAAGAAGAATCAATTCCTGTTAAAATGTATCTTGAGTTTACAATTAACGGGTCTGAATCCGTCCATGATTTCTATGATAAAGAAGAGCTGATCTCCATAGTTGACGGGCTTAATGAGCAATATGGTACTAATCTTGAGGTTGCCGGTACAGGAAGAAATGTGAGTGTAAGGAGATCCTCTGTGATCAAAAGCGAGAAGGAGAGGACTGTGAGTAAAAGAGTAAAAGTTTCAAAAACTCTTTTCGAGCAGGGGATGGGTCTTGGTACCGCCGGATATGATGTTTATAAATTTGAAGCGGAACTGATAAAAGATAAACTGTTGAAGAAAAATCAGGAAAAAAGCTATACAATACTTCTTGATACTACTGATATATACATAAGCGGTAACAAGATTGATGATAAACTCACAGCAAAATACAGAAAAATACTTGATAATTTCAGTTTCGAGTTCTCGGACGAATAAGTATTAAAATCAGGCCTGCGTAAGCAGGCTTTTTCATTTATATGATTTTTCACTTTGATATAAACAGAATAATTGTTATTTTGTTATTGATATGTCATTCGGGAGTGCAAAAAATTAGAATAGCCTGGAGATGTTTTTGAAAGTGGTTAAACTCGTCAGTTCTTATGTGTTTTTAGCATTGATCGTGTCAGGCTATTTTTTAGATTTGAATACATCTGATGTTCCCGATGAAATAACTATATCGTACAATTCTAATAATCCTCCTTATAAATTCACAAACAAAGACGGGATGCCTGACGGCCTATTGATAAACATTTGGAATCTGTGGTCTAAAAAAACAGGGATCCCGATAAAATTCATAGCTGACGGGTTTGAGAAAACTGTAGCTGATGTGAAGAATGGTATGACCGATGTTCATTCAGGGATGTTTTTTACAGCGGAAAGGGCGAAAGAGCTTGAATTTTCAATTCCGCTTTTGGAGGTTGAATATTTTATCTTTGCTGAGAAATCCGTTTACAGGAATGATTTTAAAATAAACGAACTCAGCGCTTTTAGAATAGGAGTTCCTGAGGGTTATACAGCAGAATATGCAATTAAAAATTTTCCTGAGAGTCATATAGAGGTTTACCAGGATTATCCTGAATTGTACAAAGCGTGCGAAGAAAATTCCATAAAAATATTTATTTCTCCAAAAGAGAATCTTGAATTTTATCTTGAAACGGCGCAAAAACAAAATAATTTCAGAATTCTTTTTTCAAAGCCTGTATTTAAGCAATCTTATCTTGGAGCAGTTAAGAAAGGAAGATCAGAATTTCTTTCAAGGATCAACAAAGGGCTTGAATATATAACAACTGAGGAAAAAGATAACCTCCAAAAAGCCTGGTTCGGAGAGATAAAAAAGTTCTATTCTTTTGATGGCAATGCGAACTTAGAATTCTCTGAAAAAGAAAAAATTTGGCTTGCCGATAATAGTGAAATTATTATATCCGGCGATCCCGAGTGGCCTCCGAATTCTATGTATGACTCACAGGGAAACTATATAGGAATCATTCCTGATTTCTGGTCACTGATTGAGAAAAAATCAGGACTTAAACTTAAAAGGATCAAAAGCTCAAGTTGGGGTCAGACGATAGAAATGCTGAAGAGTGGAGAAATACAGATAATTGACTGTGTTTCTGAGACAGCTGAAAGAAGTGAGTTTATGGACTTTTCAGAAGTTCTTTTCACATCTCATACAGTTCTTGTGGGAAGAGATGAACTTGATTATGTGAACGGTCTCAGCGATATCGGCAGCCTTACTTTAGCACTTCTTGAAGGCACATCCGATGTTTCGCTTATCAAACGGGACTATCCTGACATAGAAATGATTTTCTACAGCGACATCAACAGCGCTTATATGGATGTATCATCAGGAAAAATCGATCTTTTTATCAGGCATCAGTCTGAATTTATGTACAATAAAAGAGAAAAAATGCTTACAAATCTTAAAATAGTAGGACCTACAGGCTTTTCCAGACAATATAAGATCGGCGTAAGAAAAGGAAATACAGAATTGTTAAGCATATTGAACAGAGCTCTTTCAAAAATCACACAGGAAGAAAAGACAAAAATATTTGATAAATGGCACGGATCGGAAAAAACCGTAATTGATTATGGGCTTGTTTGGAAAATCGTTATATCATCAATTTTACTGCTGACAGTAATAATTTACTGGAATCGTAAACTTTCAAAAGAAATCTCGCTTAGAAAAAGGATACAGGATGAGCTTCAGATCGCTATTGAGAAAGCTGAAACAGCAACAAAAGCAAAAAGCGAGTTCCTTGCCAACATGAGCCATGAGATAAGAACTCCGATGAATGCGATTTTGGGATTTGCGGACCTGATGAAAAAAACCCCTCTGACAACTTTGCAGGAGTCGTACCTTTCCACTATAAAATCCGGCGGAGCTACTCTTTTAAACATAATTAACGACATTCTTGACCTGTCAAAGATCGAAGCAAATAAACTTGATATTAACTATGATTATTTTGATCTGACAACAATGATTTTTGATCTGTCTCAATTCTTCAACGAAAAACTCAAGTCGAAGAATATTGAGTTAATTATTTCCTTTGACGAAAAAATGCCAAAATCTGTTTTTCTCGACGAATTAAGAATTAGACAAATATTCTTTAATCTTTTAAGCAATGCCATTAAATTCACTAATAAAGGAAGCATAAGGATAGACACGGGTTTTACTGAAAGGAATAACGGTAATATCGACCTGAAAATTGTGGTCAGCGATACAGGGATCGGAATCAGAAAGGAAGACCAGCAGAAGATATTTGACGCTTTTGAACAGGTAAGCGACAATGAAACGGTTAAAAAATTTCAGGGTACAGGTCTGGGACTGACAATCACAAAACGGTTAACCGAGCTTATGAACGGACATATAACGCTTGAAAGCGAAGTAGATAAAGGATCAAACTTTATTATTGAGTTCACTGATGTTAAATATGACAAAAAAGACAGTCTTAAAAACGTCAGAAAACTTTCTGAAGTCGAGAAAATCAGATTTCATGAATCGAAAATACTGATCGCGGATGATATCGAATCCAACAGACTTTTACTTATTGAATTCTGCAAAGAACTCGGGCTTGAGACTGTCGAGGCAGTTAATGGCAAGGAGGCTGTTGAATATGCGAAGTTGAATGTTCCGGATATGATACTTATGGATATGAGAATGCCTGTTATGGATGGTTATGAGGCGATAAAGCTGGTAAAAGAAGATGAAAACCTTAGAAGAATACCTGTTATCGCTGTAACAGCTTCAGTTATGAACAGCGACAGAGCGAAGATCGCTCAACACAAATTTGACGGATATATAAGAAAGCCTGTATCAATGGATGAATTAGTAAATGAAATGAAAAAATACCTTAAATATGATATTGTAAAAAATATTGTCGCAGAATTTAAACCGGTAGAAGAGTTATTAATTGACGGAGATAAACTTTTTGCCATTTTATCAGGCGAAATGCTGTATAAAGTCAAAAAAGCCGAGAGCAGTCATAACTTTTCACAAATCAAAGAGCTGGCTACGAGTCTAAAAGATCTTGCCGGAAAACATAACTGTTCAGTGCTTGATAAGTTCGCAGTGAAGCTGCATGATTCCGTGGTCAGATTCGATATCGAAAATATAAAAATACTTCTCGATAATTATGATGATCTCATTTTTACATTAAAAAAGAAAATGGAGGCAGGGAATGAATGAAAAGATATATAAGCTGCTGATAATAGATGATTCCCCAAAAAATATTCAGGTTGTAGCCAATTTTCTTCAGAACGAAGGCTATGATCTATCTTTTGCGACTGACGGAAAAGAGGCGATGCAGGTTTTATCGAAAGAAACATTTGACCTCATTCTTTTAGATGTGGTTATGCCGCTTATCGACGGTTTTCAGGTATGCAGGGAGATAAGTTCGAACGCAAATTATAAAGATATACCTATACTATTCCTGACCGTAAAAACAGATCCGGACAGCATTGTAAAAGGTTTCGAAAGCGGCGGAGTAGATTATATTACAAAACCGTTCAATCCTTATGAACTCCTTGCTAGGATCAAGACGCATTTGCGTTTAAAATCAATTCAAAAGCAGTTAAAGGAAAACAATGCGAAACTTATTGAAGAAGTTTCACTAAGACAAAAAGCTGAAAAGCAGTTAAAAAATATGAATGTTGAGCTTGAGTATAAAGTAAAAGAAAGAACTAAGCAGATTTACAGACTAGCGGGAATAATCGATCAGCTTTATGAAAGCGTCATTATCACAAATAAAGACGGTGTAATCGAATATGTCAACAAAGCATTTGAATCTGACTCCGGGTTTAAATCTGATGAAGTTATAGGAGATGTTCCCAGATTTCTTGAAAAAGGCAGGTATTCAAAAGAATTCTACGATGAGATATGGGCAACGATAAAAAGCGGAAAAACATGGAGCGGTTCATTTTCTAATACTAAAAAAGACGGAACTCCCTATGAAGAGGAGATCATGGTCGTACCAATAATTAATCACGGTAACGAACCTGACGGATATTTCTCCCTCAAAAGAGATGTTTCCAACCAGAAAAAGCTGGAAAAACAGCTTATAAACGCTCAAAAAATGGAAGCGATAGGTACATTGGCCGGAGGTATAGCTCACGACTTTAACAATATATTGACAGCGATAATTGGATTCTCAGAGATAGTAAAATATGAGCTTGAACAGAAGAAGTTCGAGTGCTCAAGAATAAATGAAGTATTAAGGGCATCCAACAGAGCTAAAGAACTTGTAAACCAGATACTTGTCCTGAGCCGCAGAAATGAGATCGAGAAAAAACCTGTGAGGGTTGACCTTGTAGTTAAAGAAGCCTTAAAACTAATAAGAAGTTCAGTACCTGCGTCAATAGAAATAATTCAGAATATTGAAGAAACTACAGGTACCGTAAATGCAGATCCGAGCCAGATCCACCAGGTTGTAATGAATTTGTGTACGAATGCATATCAGGCTGCTGATAGCGAAAAGGGGAGGATAAAAATAGGTCTTTCACAGATCAAATTGAACGAAAGCGAAACTCCGGAGACCGGACTCGGCCAGGGACTTTATCTTAAACTGACGGTAGAAGACAACGGGAAGGGTATAGACAGATCAATTGCAGATAAAATATTCGAACCGTATTTTACCACCAAAAGACCGGGGGAAGGCACCGGACTCGGTCTCGCTGTAGTCAGCGGTATAATCGCAGACATAAAAGGAACAGTTTCAGTAAAAAGTAATGCAGGCAATACCGTATTTACAGTACTAATGCCCTATAATCCCCAAAAATATGAACCTGATAATTCTGAAAACGAAACGAGAATTCCTACAGGAAATGAAAAAGTAGTTTTTCTGGACGATGAAGCAAATGTCGCAGAAATAGGCAAGATTATTCTTGAAAGTTTGGGTTATTCCGTAAAAAAAATGACCGATCCTGTTGAAGCTTTGAATTATATTAAATCAGAAAAAAGCAAGATAGACTTATTAATTGCAGACTACACTATGCCGGGTATGACAGGGATTGAGCTGGCTGAGAAAGTGTCGGACATCGATCCGAAGATTATTTTTATGATCAGCTCCGGCATTAAAATGTTTTCTTATAAGGATCTAGAGAATTATAAAAACATAAAAGGTTTTTTAAAGAAACCTTTTACAAAAAAAGAAATTGGAATTTCAATAAGAAAAGTACTTGACG
This sequence comes from uncultured bacterium, assembly GCA_937873545.1. GTDB lineage: Bacteria > UBA4055 > UBA4055 > UBA4055 > UBA4055 > UBA12480. The sequence continues at coordinate 8,344 of CALMWI010000306.1, forward strand.
AAAATAAATAAAAAAGGTTTAAAATGACGCATGCGGAACATGTTAAAAAAGGAAATTTCATTAAGCACAACAATAATGTTTACACAGTTCTTGAAAAGAAAATAAATTTATCCGATAACAATTCAAAGTCGGTCGATATGCAGCTGTTCAACATTAACAGCGGCGAGACTTCAACATGCACTTTCGAAGCAAAGCAGGATATAGAAAAGATTGACCTTGAGATGAGGTCAATGAATCTTATACAAAGATCGGAAGATTCGCTTGTTTTCTGTGATGAAGAAAATGGTGAGCAGCTTGAAGTAAAAACTTCAATGTTAGGCCGTAAAGCATCTTTTCTCAATGAAAGATCTTCACTTGAAGTATTTTATTATAACGACATTATTATTTCGGTTGAACTTCCGCAGGTCGTCGTTTTCGAGATCGACGAAACTGAAGATATTGAAAAGGACAGTTCGAATCTTGAATATGTTAAGACCGCAAGGCTGAACAACGGGCAGACAATAAAAGTGCCGGCTTTCATAAAAACTGGAGACAAAGTGCGAATACATAGCGAAACCGGCGAATATATTTCAAGAGATTAAAATACGGATTTTTATTTTTTAAAATGGTAAATTTTCCGCTTTTCAAAACAATTGTTTTGTATATATTTCCACAAAATGTTAACTAAAAGGAAAAATTATGGAAAAACTGCTTTTACTCGGGGACGAAGCTCTGGCTCAGGGTGCCATTGATGCCGGAATGTCAGGTATGTATGCTTACCCCGGTACACCATCAACCGAGATAATGGAATATGTTCAAAGGTCGAAATCTGCTAAAGAGAGAAATATTCATAGAAAATGGTCGGCAAACGAAAAAACGGCTGCTGAATCTGCACTAGGGATGTCTTATGCCGGTAAAAGATCTATGTGCGCAATGAAGCATGTGGGATTGAATGTTGCGGCTGATTGTTTTATGAATTCAGCTATAACCGGTGCCAACGGCGGGACTATAGTGGCAGTTGCGGATGACCCTTCGATGCATTCTTCACAGAACGAGCAGGATTCCAGAAATTACGGCAAGTTTGCACTCATTCCGATGCTGGAACCGTCGAGTCAGCAGGAATGTTATGATATGGCATTTCACGCTTTTGATATAAGCGAAAGATATCAGGTGCCGATACTGTTAAGGCTTACAACAAGGTTATCACATTCCAGAAGCGGGGTTGCGGTAAAACCTTTTAAAAACGAGAATGAGTTAAAACTGCCTGAAGACAAAAGGCAGTTCGTTCTTCTACCGGCCATAGCCAGAAAAAGATATAAAATGCTGCTTGCTAACCAGGAAAAATTTGAGCTTGAAAGCGAAGAGTCTCCATTTAATAAATATATCAACGGTAAAGATAAAAAACTTGGTATAATAGCCTGCGGCATTTCCTTTAATTATCTAATGGAAAACTATCAGGATACAGGCTGTCCGTACCCTGTTCTTAAAGTGAGCCAGTATCCTCTTCCAAGAAAACATGTTGAAAAACTTTCGTCCGAATGCGAAAGGATACTTGTTCTCGAAGAAGGCTCTCCAATTGTCGAGGAGATGCTTAAAGGATATCTCGGGAACTGCCTCAAAGTTTCAGGAAGGCTCGACGGATCGCTTCCGAGGGACGGGGAATTAAATCCGAATCTGGTTCTCAAAGCAGTAAACGGAATTCCTTTTCAAATCGAATCAATTCCCGGGGTCGTAGCGGCAAGACCACCGAAATTCTGTAACGGCTGCGGGCACATTGATGCTTATAATGCGCTTAATGAGGTAATGAAAGAATATGGAGACGGACATGTTCTTTCAGATATAGGTTGTTATACACTTGCTGCTCTTCCTCCGTTCAACTCGATAAACTCCTGCGTCGATATGGGAGCATCTATAACTATGGCGAAAGGAGCAGCGGATGCAGGATTATTCCCTGCGATAGCAGTTATAGGCGATTCGACATTTACACATTCAGGCATGACGGGTCTTCTTGACGCGGTGATAGAGAACACGAACATGGTGGTAATGATACTCGACAACTCTACGACCGGTATGACAGGCGGACAGGATTCTCACGCTGTTGACAGACTTGTGTCGATCTGTGAAGGCCTCGGAGTTCATAAGGATCATATTATCAGGGTAACTCCGCTTAAAAAGAATCATGAAGAGATGGTAAGAATTATAAGGCAGGAGATAAATTACAAAGGCGTTTCAGTCATAATACCTACCAGAGAGTGTATGCAGACTCTAAAAAGAAAAACTAAAGCGAATAAATAAGGGAATAAAAATATGAAAAAAGATATTATTCTAAGCGGTGTCGGAGGACAGGGTATTTTATCAATAGCTACTGTTATAGGTTTCGCCGCGATCGACTCAGGCCTGTATATGAAACAGGCTGAGGTTCACGGTATGAGCCAGAGAGGAGGGGATGTTCAGTCCCATCTGAGAGTTTCATCGAATGAGATACATTCTGATCTGATACCTTTCGGAGGAGCAGACATAATTCTTTCTATCGAACCGATGGAATCTTTAAGGTATCTTCCGTACCTTTCGAAAGAAGGCTGGGTTATAACGAACAGCACGCCATTTGACAACATTGCTAACTATCCTGACATAAATGCAGTAAAAGAGGAGATAAAAAAAATAAAGAATCACATACTTATAGATGCCGATGATATTGCTAAGAACATCGGTTCTCCGATGTCGATGAATATGGTAATGGTCGGTGCTGCATCTGATTTTCTTGAGATCGATTTTGAAAAGCTTGAAAAAGGCATCAGATTCATTTTCGGCACTAAAGGAGAAGAAGTAGTTAAAAAGAACATTGAAGCTCTCTACTCCGGAAAAGAATTTTCAAAAAAATTCAGAAGCAGATAATGAAATTCTACAAGCTTCATGGAGCCGGGAACGATTTTGTTTTTTTTGAAGGCATAAGATCTCTTAAAAAAGATAAAATAATAAAGTTGTGCGACAGAAACTATGGAATAGGAGCTGACGGGATCATTATTATTAATGAATCGCGCAGAGATTATGACTTTTTGATGAAATACTACAATTCAGACGGTTCCGAAGCCGATTTTTGCGCAAATGGAGCAAGATGTGCCGTTATGCTAGCGCATAAACTGAATTATTTTGAAAAAGAAAAGTGCCGATTTAAAGCAGGAGATGGAGAGCACAATGCCGAACTGCTTTCAGACGGAAGAATTAAACTTCAAATGAAGAAACCCTTAGGCTACGCAAAAGGGCTAAAGTTCGGAAAAACGAAAGAAGAATTTTACTTTCTGAATACTGGAGTTGAGCATACGGTGGGTTATTTCAGAGACATATCAAAGCTGGATATAGAAAGGCTTGGTAGAGAGATAAGGTATGATCAAAGATTTTCAAATGGAACTAATGTGAATTTTGTTCAGAGATCAGGAAAAAACATACTAAAAATCCGCACTTATGAAAGAGGCGTAGAAGGCGAGACCCGAGCCTGCGGAACCGGAATAACTGCATCAGGATATCTTGATATGATGCTGACAGATGATTTTAGTGTAAGGACAATTGTAACCGCCGACGGTGTGGAACTGAAAGTTAATCATGAAAAAAACAAACTTTTCCTTTCAGGCCCGGCGGAACTCGTTTTTGAAGGAATAATAAAACTTTAATATCTTTATGCAGAATATTCACACTGATTTTTTGTCGTTTCATCTGATTTCGCTTGATAAATTTCGGTCGGTAGCTTATCTTTCGGCGGTAATTTGTTATTATAAATAGAAATAGAATTAAGAATACGGGAATTGAAATGAGAAGTATTTTTAAACAGCTGATCATATTGGCTCTGGCATTTTCGGTTTACGCTCAACAGGTACCCGATTCTGCCGCAGTCATCGCGGGAGAAGCTGATTCAATTAAATCAAACGAAGAACTTACAACTCCGGCTGTTCTATCCGACGAGGAAAAGCTCTGCAAAGAAGTCGCAGAAGATATTATGGTCATCTACGACAAATGGAGTCCGGAAAGAGACTTTAATATTCTGTATCCCAGAGTCAAAGGTTTTGTAGAAGATTTTTTTGGACAGTATCCTGATTTTGACTTTGGAGTTATACAAAAAGACAAACTCGGTGAAAAATTAAACGATTATGAACAAAGGTCGTTTGTTGCCTTTAAAGGCACAAAGAACGATAAGATATTTGAAGAAATAGCCAGATTTATTACAACAAAGGATTTTTACTGGGGTTATATCAGCGATGAATTGGATGGCGGAATTAAAAATGCCGCAAGAAAAATAAAAGACTATACAGTTTCAAGAAAAGATATTCTTCTTGCAGATCAGGAAAAATATGTGGAATCGCTTCTTCTCGACTCGAGAAAATTTGAACGCCAGCTTGATTCTATAAAAGCTATGCCTGATGAAAAAGTGATAGATGACCTTCTCTCAGATGAAAATTATAACAGCGAAATGTTGGCTCTAGAGTTTAAAATAGATTCCGCAAGAACAAAACCGGAAGTTCAGGCTGTTATTGAGCAGCTTTACAGAGAAAAAGATAAAAGGATACTCGATTATATAATCAGTAAAAAGAAAGAACTTGTAGAAAACAAAAGAGCTGAAAAAATAGCTGCAAAAGATCTTTGGGTAGAAGAAAAAAGACAAACTATATTTGATCTTTTCGAGCTTGAAACAGCAAGGCTGAGCGATATAGTTTACGGTTTTATTACACCGATGGAAGAGGCAAGGGGCATAAGGTCATTTGATATAAGCGATGAGTTTATTAAAGCTATCCACAATAACGATCCCGGCGCGGAGGATGAGTTCAGACATCAGATAAAGCTTAAGTTCTACAGCGGTCTTGTAGGAGCTTTCGGCTCTGCGGTAATATTTGATGATGTGCCTGTTTTCAGAACCTTCAGAACGAATGTATTAATTGGAACATTCCTTTTCATGATCCTATTTTTCTATATTTTTATTAAAGTGAAAAGAAACAGGGAGAAATTATTTATACGCAGGATTCCGGGACTTGATGCGATCGACGATGCCGTCGGGAGAGCGACAGAAATGGGTAAGCCGGTTGTTTATGACTGCGGTATCGGTTATTATACACAGATAGACACAATAGCAAGTATGCTGATCTTAAGAAGCGTTGCAAAAAAAGTAGCGGAGTTCAAAGCGGAGATATATGTCCCCACATGCGACCCGATAATAATGCAGATT
>CALMWI010000307.1 GCA_937873545.1 uncultured bacterium
TGTATTTAAGGACAGATTTATGGAATTATCAAAAAAAGAAATAACATCAAAGAAGTTTTCAAAATCAATGAAAGGCTACGACAGGGCTGAGGTCGAAGTTTATCTTGAGCTTATAGGCGACGAGGCGGACAAGATCGTTCAGGAAAATAATGAGCTCAGAAAAAAAATAGAGGATATGAATAAGGATTTTGAGAATTTCATTAAGGAAAAAAAAGAATTCGGAATCGAACAGGCCAAGGCTAAAGCAGAGATAGAAAGAATAAAGAGAGAAACTGCGAAATACTGCGATCAGGCCAGAGTGGATGCAAAGATGAGCGCTCAGAACACCATCAAAGAATCTTTTATGAAAGCTAAGGAACTTAAAAAAGACATTGACAAGCTTATGGAGATAAAAAATTCATTTATTAAGAGATATCAGGCATATATGAAGGATCAGCTCGAGAGCCTGAAAGCATTCCAGAAAGAAAACTATCCCGTCGAAAAGAAATAGGGGAGAGCCGTTTGAAAGCCGTATTTTATTCAGAAGTGCTTGAAAAGCTGATAAATAAGAATGATAAGCACATTTATATTCCCCTCGATCAGTATAAGAATAACCCTGAGCTTTTAAAGGACATTGTACGGTCACTCAGAAAGAGCAGCATCAGTGAAATATTTATTATAGACGAATGCGAAGTATTCGATCCTGAAGCGAAGGAAGAATATTTCATAATAACCGATCACATAAATTCGACCGGCGATAATCCTCTAATCGGCCCGAACGATGAAAGTCTCGGAACAAGATTTCCCGACATGACCTTCCCGTACCCGGTAAAGCTTTCAAAAGAGATCAAAAAACTTTTCAAAAATAAAAAGATCAAATTCAGAAACACCGTTCTATACGGTTCAAAAAAGAATCCCCCCAAAGCTGACATAAAAAAACTCATCAGCCTAAATTGTCAGATTTCAAACTTCAACATCATGTGGATAGACATACTCGCACGGCATGCAGGCATAGAAGTCGGCGCGGTGGCGGTGAGGGAAAAGTATTAGACTCAATCTGTGATAATTGTTGACAAAACAGTAAAATAACGCTATATTTGTCGTATAAAACAGACATTGAGGCGTTAAAATGATTACAATGACTGATAAAAACGACAATATTAAATCAACAGGTGATGCGGCGATCTTAGAATTGATAGGATCTTACATAAAGCAGCAAAGACTGGATCAGAATAAATCTCAGATCGTATTAGCGCGTGAAGCAGGAATAAGCAGGTCAACGCTTAATGAATTTGAAAAAGGCAGCCGTTCAAATACTCTTACGCTCATTCAGCTGCTCAGGGCTTTGGATAAGCTCAGCATATTGAACATTTTCAAGGTTGAGCAGCAAATCAGTCCTATAAAACTGGCTGAAATTGAGATATCAAAAAGAAAAAGAGCATCTAAAAGCAAAATTACAAAAACAAAGAAATCCGAGTGGTAATGATAACAACAGCGTTTGTAAATATCTGGAATGAAAGGGTCGGAGCAGTTTACTGGGATAATGAAGCCGGATCGGCATCGTTTGAGTATGATCCTTTGTTCTTAAAGAGCGGGTTAGATGTTTCTCCGGTTAAAATGCCTTTAGATACAGCTAAAGGCAGAATATTCACTTTTAAGGAATTAAGGAACAGCAGCACTTTTAAAGCTTTGCCCGGTCTGCTTGCGGATATTTTACCGGATAAATACGGAAACGCTTTGATCAACGCATGGCTGACAAGGCATGGCCGTCCGACTGACAGCTTAAATCCCGTCGAAATGTTATGCTTCATCGGTACAAGAGGTATGGGAGCTATAGAAATCGAGCCTGCATATCCGAAATCCGATAAAAGGTCATCAGCCATTGAAATTAGCAGTCTGGTAGATGCAGCCGAAAAGATTCTTTCAGGCCGGAGAGAATTTATTACAAAGGTAACAGACAATAACGAAAAAGCTCTGATCGATATACTGAAGATCGGAAGCTCGGCAGGCGGAGCCAGAGCAAAAGCAGTAATTGCTTTCAATCAAAAAACAGGAGAAGTAAGGAGCGGACAGACAAATGCTCCAAGAGGATTTTCTCACTGGTTATTAAAATTTGACGGAGTGACCGATAAACAATTTGGAGTATCAGGCGGTTACGGCAGAGTGGAAATGGCCTATCATTATATGGCTAAAGACTGCGGTATTGATATGACAGAATGCCGTCTGCTTGAAGAGAACGGACGAGCGCATTTTATGACTAAAAGATTTGACCGTCTTGAGAATAATGAAAAACTGCATGTTCAGACTTTTTGCGGAATGCAGCATTATGACTATAATGAAACAACTATGTTCAGCTACGAGCAATTATTTGAAACGATGCGTATTCTCGGATTGTCTTACCCGCAGGCCGAGCAGCTTTACAGAAGAATGGTTTTTAATGTAATGAGCAGAAATTGTGACGATCACACCAAAAATTTCGCATTTATAATGGACAGATCGGGAAAATGGGAACTTTCACCGGCTTACGACCTGTGTCATGCTTACCGTCCGGGAAGCGAGTGGGTAAGCCAGCATTCATTAAGCGTGAACGGCAAAAGGAAGGATATTACAAAGAAAGATTTAGTGGAAGTTGCCAGTCAGATGAATGTCAAGAAAGCCGAAAACATAATATCGCAGATATCTTCAGTAATAGAAAACTGGAATGAGTACGCAGAAAGAACTAAAGTAGAAAAGTCTTTAAAAGGATCGATCGGTAAAACTTTGATCCAATTTGATTAAAAGATAAAAAAACCGTTGGCTTTGCAACGGTTTT
>CALMWI010000308.1 GCA_937873545.1 uncultured bacterium
ATGCTGCTGACATTTGCGGAGTGGATCTCAAAAACATCTCCCGATAAAAATATACTGCTGATATTCCAGCCTGCCGAAGAAGGTTTCGGCGGCGGAGAAATGATGGTCAAGGAAGGTCTCTTCAGTAAATTCGATGTAAAAGAGATCTATGCACTGCACAATACTAACGAATTCCCAGTCGGAACGATTGCTTTAAACGACGGAAAAATGTTCGCAGGGACAATAGAATTCGAAGTGCAGCTTGAGGGAAAAGGGGGGCACGCCGCCGTGCCGCATCAGAACAATGATCTGATCACTGCTACCGCAAATCTGATAACTTTACTGAATACGATAGAACCGAGATTTCTTGATCCTGTACACGAAAATGTACTTTCGATAGGCATGATACAGGCAGGCGAGGCGGCAAATATTCTACCTTCCTCATCTGTAATTAAAGGTACCGCCAGATCGTACTACAAAGATGACCTGACCGTGTTTAAGAATAAACTGAAGGATATGTGTAATTCTATTTCGATTGCTTTCGGGATAAAATCAAAACTGCTTATTCATACGGAATATATCCCAGCGATAAATGACAGCGGTATCGTTTCAAAAATAAAGAAACTGGATTTCGGTAAGAATATCAGGATAGCAGACTGTCCTCAAAAGATGACAGGAGAAGATTTCGGGTTCATGCTCGATTCAGTGCCCGGAGCAATAGCATGGCTCGGAGCCGGTAACGATACGAACAAAAATGCCGGTCTTCACAACAGTGCCTATAATCCGGACGAAAAGGCTATGGCTGCCGGTTTCAGTTTTTACAAAACCATGCTTGAAAACTTTAATAAATAATCTGCGGGGGAACCGATGGATGATCTAAACATACCCAAACTAAAAAAAGATGTTGAAATAGCGTTTAAGGACGGCGGCGTTATAAAAATTTCAAGGATGACGCTGTTCCTCAATCATTTTTCCGCGTATCACACCGGTGAGGAAACCGTTCTTGAAGTTCTCAACGACAAAGCTCAGTTCATACCTGCGATGTTATCGAACGGAAATCAGAAGTTCGCAATTCTCAACATTGATTCGATTTTTTATGTTACCGAACTGGATGAAACTGATTCAGGTTCGGATAAAGATGACCTGTGTATTCAGTTCATAACCGGAGAGAAAATTGAGTTCAGGATACACGAAGAACTGCCCGGGAACAGGTCGAGAGCGATTGATTTTTTAAACACTGACAGAGATTTTCTGACATTTCTCAAAGACAAGAGAAAGGTTTACATTAATAAAAACAAAATAAATAAGGTGGAAGTCCTATGAGCAATATTGAAAAGATCCTTAATATGATGATCTCAAAGGAAGGCGAAAAGATAGTTCTGAATTTAGGAGAGCCGATCTATCTTGTTATTAAAGGACAGAAAAAGATACTTTCACAGACCCCGCTCAGCGAAAACGATCTGGAAGCCATGAGAACCGAATGTGAGGAGTTCTTCGGAGATTCAACAAAATTCAATTTCAGCGGAAAATCGATAAGGGTGAGCAGATCAAAAACTTCGATCGTCTTTGATGTAAATACTCCAGGCGGCGGAAATATGAACGCCGTAGCCGGTTCAAAGAGAACACAGTCAGAGCAGAATGGCGGAAATGTTAATATAGATGATCTTTTAAGGTACATGATAGAGAACGGCGCTTCAGATCTTCATATCTGCAGCGGAAACAAGCCGATGCTCAGGCTTGACGGCGATATGGTTCCGTTGGAAGATTTCCCCGATGTGACAGAGGACGATATGTGGCCGATAATAAATTATGTAACTCCGCCCAAAAATATTGATGAATTCAAAGAGACCAACGATTCAGATTACGCCTATGAAATAGAGGGCTTATGCCGTTTCAGGGCAAACATTTTTAGAGACCACAGGGGAGTCGGAGCGGTTTTCAGACAGATTCCTTTTGAGATACTTCCGCCGGAAGTATTAAAAATTCCGCAGAAGATAATCGAGTTGTGCGATCTTCCGAAAGGCCTTATTCTTGTTACCGGGCCTACAGGATCCGGTAAATCTACCACCCTTGCGGCACTTATAGATTATGTCAACAGAAATACAAGAAAACATATAATAACCATCGAAGATCCGGTAGAGTTCGTTCACAAAAACCAGCAGTGCCTTATAAATCAGAGAGAGGTCGGAGTTCATACTCAGTCATTCAAAAGGGCTCTTAGGGCGGCTTTAAGGGAAGACCCAGATGTTATTCTTGTCGGCGAGATGAGAGATCTTGAAACTATCAGTATAGCTATAGAAATGGCCGAGACAGGGCATCTGGTTTTCGGCACACTGCACACAAACACTGCAGTCGGTACGGTTGACCGTATAATTGACCAGTTCCCTTCAAATCAGCAGAATCAGATAAGAGCGATGCTTGCCGATTCACTTGTAGGCGTGGTTTCGCAGATGTTGTGTAAAAAGCAGAAAGGCGGCAGGGTCGCTGTATATGAAACGCTCGTAGTTACATCGGCAGTGGCGAACCTGATAAGGGAAAGCAAGAACTTTCAGATACCTTCAATTATGGAAGTCGGCAAAATGCAGGGGCAGAAACTTATGAACGAATCGTTTGTTGACCTTATAAAAGACGGAACGATAACCGTCGAGGAAGCATTATCTAAAGCTGTAGAAAGGAATGAGTTGATACATGTGCTCCAGAATAAGAACATGCTGGGTAATGTACAGATCAGCTGATCTTAAAATAAATCATTTAAGGCCGTCCGGGACGGCCTTTTCTTTTTTGTGACCGGAGAAATATAAAATTCCTCCGTAACCGCTTACGACAAGTGAGACAGTAACAGTAAGAAAATCAACAGATGCTGCAACATCTTCCGGAATATGGAAGCTTTTTAGTATATAGACCCACGATATCGCGCTGAGTCCCAGCCCGTTAAATGAAACAGGGACCATTTTAATAACATTTATAATAGAGAAAAAAGCCACTGCGTGAGCATATGAAAGTTCAATTCCGAGGCTTCTAAGTATGAAATATACAAAAAATCCGTCGAAAACCTTAAAAGCAAAAGAAATGAGAAAAACATAAATCAATTTTATTGGAGAGGATGAATATCCTGAAAAGTCTCTGATATAACCAGTCAGGATCTCTGCAGCTTTATTTGGAATGTAGGTAGTAATAAGTTCACATACAGTTTCGTTGGCTTTTTCGTTCATGACAGCCGCAAGGATCAGCATAAGGGAGACTAGGAGGATTATGCATACTGTAAGGTAACCGGGTCCTGACGATATATCCAAAAACATTAATCCGATAAGACCGATAGTGAGCAGTGAGATAAGGCCGATAATCCTTTCCACCACAACAGAAGATACCGCAACTTCTTTTGAACCCATGGCCTTGGAGGCTCCGATTATTCTGACAATATCTCCGCCTATTGATACCGGTAGAAAAATGTTGAAAAAGCAGCC
>CALMWI010000309.1 GCA_937873545.1 uncultured bacterium
ATTCTCTGATGGAAGAATAGAATTGTATCACGGAGAAGATCAGCCTGAAAATATTGAATGGTTCTGCGGAATTTCAAACGGAGATTCCGAGAATTTTACAATTCCATCAATCAGTAATGCTGCAAATTCTTCCGGATTGAAAATATCTTTTACCGAGCCTGATTATCCCTACGGAATCTCCTTAAATGAGACTGGTACTTTATCAGGACTCGTAACGGATTACAATAAAGTTTGGCCGTTAATAATAAAAGTCACCGACTGGAACGGCATTTCTTCGGAAAAAACTTTTGACTTTCGTTCCTCCACCGGAATAGAAGAAACGGGTGAAATAACCGGTTATACGATCTCAAATCATCCTAACCCATTTAATCCGACTACTCTGATCAGCTTTCATATTTTAAATCAGGGCAATATCTCATTAATTATATATAATTCACGCGGTCAGCTCGTTGATACAATTCTTGATAATAATATTTTTAAATCAGGTCGTCATTCAGTGACCTGGAATCCGGAAGGTCTGACTTCAGGTATTTATTACAGCGTCCTTAAGATAGAAAATAAGATCGTTATTTATGATAAAATGCTTTTTTTAAAATAAATTCTTTTTTTATTTACTTCCAAATCAATTTTGTTTAATATACTAAAAAAGCAAATGGAGAAACGAAAATGAAAAGATATATGCTGGCATTGTTTATTATAGCCAATTCAGTCTTATTAGGAGAACTAATAAACATAAATCCTGATCCTAACGGAGATCCGTGGATCGTTGGGGGAATTTCTGAACCGACACCGGAACAGATGGCAAGATTCAATTCAATTCCTAAACTTATCCTGCCGGATAAGTACAAGAACAGAAAGGACCCGCTGCCGTCATCAATAGATAACTCCCTTCTGCCTTACTTCAGACCTGTTTTCACTCAAAAGAACGGAAGCTGCGGACAGGCAAGCGGTGTAGGGTATAATTTTACCTATGAGATGAATTTTGAAAGAGGTACTACAGCAAACATTATGGCAAATCAGTTCCCTACACACCATACTTACAATTTTCTCAATGACGGATATGACAACGGGTCGTGGTATTTCGACGGATGGGAAATTATCAGGGCGAATGGTGTTCCCGATTGTGAAACTTACGGAGGCATGTACCCTATCGTTAATACTGCCGTGACGTGGATGAACGGCTATGAAGGCTGGGATATCGGTATGAATAATCGCGTAAAAGAGATGATAAACATTCCTGTAACTACACCTGAAGGGCTTGAAACTTTAAAACAATGGTTCGTTGATCATGCAGACGGGTCAGCGAACGGAGGCGTCGTTAATTTTGCCGCGGGAGTTTCCGGAGAGTACTGGACAGGAACACTTCCGGCAGGCACTCCTAACGCAGGACAGTATGTTATAAAGATGTGGGGTTCTGTAATGAACCATGCTATGACTTTTACAGGATACGACGATTCTATCAGAGTCGATTATAATAGCGACGGAAGATATACCAATGACCTTGATATTACTGGAGACGGCATTGTTGATATGAAGGACTGGGAAATAGGCGGACTCAGAATGGTAAATTCATGGGGAACAACATGGGGCAATTCAGGAAAAGCCTGGGTAATGTACCGTACTCTAGCTTTAGACATATCCGAGGGAGGTATCTGGAATAATATTGTGAGCTCAATCAGAGTTAAAGATGCTTATACTCCGTCCCTTAAGATTAAAGCTGTCGTAAATCATAACGAAAGAACCGATGTAAAGATATTTGCAGGTGTTTCAGCCGATACATCTTCAACTGTACCTGAACATACTCTATCATTTCCACTCTTTGTGTATCAAGGAGGATATTATGGAATGGTAGGTGACACGAATGAAATCGAATTCGGGCTTGATATAACTCCGCTATTGGCGTATGTCAACCCTGATGAACCTGTAAAGTATTTTCTTTGCGTAAATGAAGTTGACCCTTACTACTACGGAGAAGGTGAGATCGTATCCTTTTCTGTAATTGATTCTGATTCGAACGAGACAGTCTCGACGCAGTCAGATATTTATATACAGGATAATGCAACAAGCTATATTTCTTTAATTAAATCTACCAATTTTAATCATCCAGAGATCTCTACCGTTTCATTGCCTGCAGCTGTTCAGAATGAACCTTATTCTTATGCTCTCAGTTCTCAGTACGGAGCAGCTCCATATACTTGGGGAATCCAGTATGATTATTCTCAGAATGATAATCCTTTCAGCTTTCCTGAAGAGGCTGACAGCCTGCTTGTGACTACAGATGACGATGACGGTATAGGCATTTTAGATTTGAACTTCCAGTTCCCGTTCTACGGTAAACTTTACGATAAAATCACAGTATCTACCAACGGCTCTATTCTTTTCGGAAATGTTTTTGAGTATATTACTACAGAAGTACAGATCATGCAGTCAAAAAACATCTCGCCTTACACTGCTGACCTTGCAAGTGTTCCCGGCTATGGAGAGGGTATATTTTACTATATGAGCACTGATTATGTTGTGATCCGCTGGATAACTTCTCTTTATGAAAACACAGAAGCCAATATAGATTTTGCTGTTAAACTGTATTCTGACGGAAACATCGAATTTTATTATGCTGAAAGTTTTTTTACTGACATAATCTGGGCATCTGGTATTTCGAATGGAGACGGTACGAATTTGATCATGTCGGACATTTCAAATACAGCAGATCCTTCAGGACTGAAAACATCCTTTACTGCTGCAGATTTCCCGTACGGCATGACACTAAGCCCGGACGGAACTTTCAGCGGAACACTGAGCACAGAACCGAATATCTGGAACATCCCGTTTAAAGTCACCGACAGCAACAATATTTCTTATATAAAGCAGCTTCCGTTCCAGCTGATCGCGCCGATGGGAATTCCAGGAAATATCAGTGTAGCGGCTTCTGTTTCATCGGCGGTACTGACATGGGACGCTGTTTCCGGTGCTGCTGTATATAACATTTACAGATCGAATCTTCCGTACGGAACATATTCAAAGGTCGGTACATCCTCCACCCCATCCTATGAAGATACTGAAATATCCGGTTCAAATAAGTATTTCTACTATGTAACAGCGGATAGCTTAAAAAAATAGCTTTTGTATAAATACTGAATTAAAGGAAATTGTTAACTTTACAATTTCCTTTTCTTTTATTATATTCAGATAATTGAAAAAAATTAAAAGGATGTATTCCATGAAAAAAATATCGATTATCTTAGTAGCTCTTCTCGCACAGCTTATGTTCGCCGACCTGATAAATATGAACCCTGATCCGAACGGCGAACCCTGGTGGGCCGGCGGATGGAAAAATCCGACTGCCGAAGAGCAGGCTCAAATAGATGCACTTCCGAAATTGACTCTTCCTGAATCTTACCAGAACAGTAAAACAAAACTGGCTTATGCGCTTGACAACTCCGTTAACCAGTATTTCAGACCTATATTCAACCAGGTCGGCGGCAGCTGCGCTCAGGCGAGCGGCATCGCTTATAACATGACCTACGAGATGAATTTCGTAAG
>CALMWI010000310.1 GCA_937873545.1 uncultured bacterium
CGGAACTTTTTGAAACAAAAGGATACGACGATTTCGGGTTTAAAGTATTCTTTCACCTATACAGGTCTGATGACCATGAAAAACTGTTCGCGGTACTGCCGGAACTGGTAAAGAGCGCTCATTCAAAACTTCACTTCAACGCGCTTCGCAACATGCTTGAGATCTCCGACAAACTCCTGTTCAGGTTATGCATGAAGGAAAATACTATGCCGTCCGATCTCTGGCTGAAAAATCTGATAAGCACAAAATGGCTTTTTGATGAGCATGAACCCATTGACAGCATAAAAAGATTCGAAAAGGCGATAGATTACCTTGTTAAGGTCGGCAAAAGCGAGCTGTCCGCAGAACTTCATGAAATACTGCTTGTGTTCTATATTGAGTCCGACAAATTGAAAAAAGCAGAGAATTATATAAAATCCGGTCTTGATATAACGGAAGCTTCAAATCTGCCTGAAAACAATCTGAATCTTTTGACACTTAAGGCCTCGATCAAAGCAAGGACCGGAAATATTACCGAAGCAGCCGCCGAATTCGCGGTCATAGAAGAAAAGAGGAACGCCGCGGGAAAAATAACACAGGACGATCCCTATGTTTATCTTAAAGCGATGGTGCTCAATTTCAACAATGAGCAGAAACAGGCTCTCGACATTTTAAAACAAATGCTCGATAAATATTCATTCGAACTTAATTTTTCCAGGATCAATTCGATATTAAAGCTTCTTATCGAACTTTCAATAAAGTCCAGAGACTACAGATCAGCGGAAGAATACTGCAAATTCATGCTCAATTCAGGTAAAAGCCAAAAAAACGATCAGAATACTATAACCGGCAATATACTTCTCGCAAGATTGTACAGCTACCAGAATAAATTTCTCCAGTCGATCTCAATGCTTGAATCGGTAACCGATTCGGTCAAAAATGAAGATCTTTATTTCTCAGCGGTTTACCCGCTGGGGTCCATCTATCAGTTCTACGAAGAAAAAGAGATGGCCTTTAAAGTATTTTCTAAAGCGCTTCTCAAATTCAAAGACCCAAGATCGCACAAGCATTATATGATAGTAATGAAGCTTGCCCTGATGTCTGCTTATGCAGGAGAATACGGTCAGGCCTTAGAGTTTTTGAGGCAATCAAAATACGCTGAAAACAACCTTTCCGAAATATTACGCGGAGTGATCATATTCTGCGCTGAA
>CALMWI010000311.1 GCA_937873545.1 uncultured bacterium
AAGCTGAGAAAACTTATGGAGGGCGGGGCTCATGAATTCAATCTGAGGCCCGGAACAGAGAACATTCCCGCATTGATGGGATTCGCCCGGGCCGCCGAAATTGCACAAAGAGATTTTGAAACTAACAATAGAAAACTGATCAGCCTGCGGGACAAGCTGACTGACGGTTTATTGAAAATAGATCATGTTACTTTTAACGGTCCGAAAGGAATAAATATTTCAAAGCGTCTTCCGCACAATGTTGATATTACTTTTCATTATATAGAAGGCGAAGCGATACTTATGCATCTTTCGCTTAGAGGGATCTGTGTTTCATCTGGTTCAGCCTGTTCCTCAAAAACACTTGAACCTTCTCATGTACTGACGGCGATCGGGCTCAAACACGAACAGGCTCACGGCTCAATAAGATTCACCCTTTCAAAATTCAACACGGAAAAAGAAGTAGATGAAGTTATTAAAAACGTAACTGATGTAGTTAGAATTCTAAGAAGCATGTCGTCTTTTATTCCTGAGGAGCACAGTGAGCTGTTAAATAAAAATGCAAAAACATTTTATAAAAAAACAAAAAACGGAGAATAAAAATGGCGCTTAAATATACGGATAAAACCATAGACCATTTTACTAAACCCAGAAACCTCGGGACAATAGAACATGCCGATGCAGAAGCTACAGAAGGAAGCCCTGCCTGCGGAGATATGGTCAATTACACTCTCAAGATTAATCCCGATACACTGATAATCGAAGATATTAAATTCAGATCCTACGGATGCGCTTCTAATATAGCTACCGCTTCAATAGCCACAGAAATGGTCATGGGAAAA
Organism: uncultured bacterium; assembly: GCA_937873545.1. GTDB lineage: Bacteria > UBA4055 > UBA4055 > UBA4055 > UBA4055 > UBA12480. The sequence goes on from CALMWI010000311.1 coordinate 822, forward strand.
CATATCGATGAAGTTAAGAACATGGGAACAACTCAGGCTGCGGCAGAGCTTGGAGGCCTTCCTCCTGTGAAAATGCACTGCAGCGTGCTTGCCATAAACGGGATTAAAGCGGCTATCAGAGAATACGAAAAAAAGATCGGCAGAATAATTGATGAAAAAAGAATCATAACCGAAAAATCATTATTGAATATATTGAAAGATGTTATACATCCCAAACACGGGATCAATCTTGTCGATAACGGAAATATTCTAAGGATAAAGATTGACGGACAGGATATTTTTATTGTCATAGGCCTCGAGCCGGATGAAGAAATGTTCGCATCGAATATAAATGAAGAAGTGATGGAACATCTTGAAGCTATGAAATGTTCTCATGAGATCATGGTTAAAATAGAATCAAAAACCGGAAACTTTATTTAATGGAATTAAATCTTTTTGCTACCTGCACTTTCGGACTCGAGTCGGTTTTAAAAAGAGAAATTCAGCAGCTTGGATACACAATTACAGGTACCGAGAACGGAAGAGTAAAATTTTGTTCCGATGAACTTGCTGTTGCAAGGGCGAACCTGTTTTTGAGAACTGCGGACCGGATACACATCATACTTAAAGAATTCAAAGCTGACGATTTTGATCTTCTTTTCGAAGGCGTAAGATCGGTCGAATGGGAAAATTTTATCGGAGATAACGGAAGGATATTAGTGAAAGGCCGTTCCAAAAATTCAAAAATACATTCTGTTCCGGTTGCTCAGTCAATGACAAAAAAAGCGATTATTGCAAGACTGCTTCAGAAAACCGATAAAAAAGAAATTATCGAAGACGGAACGCTCTATCCTGTAGAGATCGAGCTCGACAATGATATAGCCAGACTGACATTGGACACATCGGGGGAACCTCTGTTCAAAAGAGGATATAGAGAAGAGACCGGAGACGCGCCTATCAAAGAAACTCTAGCTGCGGGACTCATACTTTTATCCGGCTGGAATAGAACTGACCCGTTTATTGACCCGTTCTGCGGATCCGGAACGATCCCGATAGAAGCGGCAATGATTAAGAAAAGAATGGCTCCAGGTCTTAACAGACATTTTCTCTCCATGAAATGGAACTTTCTTGATAAGAAAATATGGAATCTGGCTGTTGAAGAAGCTTTAAGCATGATAATAACCGGCGAAGATAGTTCAATCTACGGTTACGATAAAGATCCTGATGTAATAAAGAAAGCCTCAAGAAATTCTATTTCCGCTGAAGTTGAAGATATCGTAAGCTTCAAGAATGTTGACATCAATTTTTTAAAACTTAAAAGCGACTGCGGCGTTATCGTAACAAATCCTCCCTACGGCGTGAGGATCGGCGAAAAATCGGAGCTTGAAGATCTAATTTTTCGACTCAGCGATATTGTGGCTAAAAAGAACCGATGGTCCACAAACATTATAACCGATCTTCCTTTTTTTGAAGAAAAGTTCGGTCTTGCGGCGCATAAAAAAAAGCTTTACAACGGTAATATAAAATGCTATTATTACTCCTATTCAAATAGTTGAAGCATTACTGAGGTTATAATGAAAAAATCGATTTTTGTTTTAGTGACAGGAATAATAATTCTGATGTCGGGATGCACAAAAAAAGAGACTGCTACAAAACAATACATTACCGTAAGTATTCTTCCGCAGAAATTCTTTGTCGAAAAGATTACGGGTAACAGATTTGAAATAAATGTTCTGCTTCCTCCGGGAGTAAGTCCGCACACTTTCGAACCTCCGCCGTCCAGCCTTATACAGCTTTCGAAATCCCTGATCTATTTCACATCCGGACATCTTGATTTTGAAAAAACATGGTTTGAAAAATTCAGATCGGTTAATCCCGGTATGAATATTATTGATACCTCCGCCGGAGTAGAACTTATTTCGAATAAAGGTAAAGATAATCATGAAGAAGAACATGAAGGAGAAATTGAAGATCAGGATCATCATGAGCATGCGGGGATCGATCCGCATATCTGGATGTCGGTAAAAGAAGTAAAAGTTCAGTGCAAAAACATACTCGATGCAGTAATTAAGACAGATCCGGAGAATAAAGAACTTTATTTGAAGAATTTCGATACATTTATTCTTGATCTTGATAAACTCGATATGCAGATCAGAACTATGCTTACCGGTCTCGAAACCAGAAAATTCATTATCTACCACCCTGCGCTCGGGTATTTTGCTAGAGATTATGATCTTGAGGAGATTTCTGTCGAGATGGATGGAAAAGATCCTGCTCCTGAAGATCTTAAAAATTTAATTGATACCGCGAAAGCGGATGGGATCAAAGTAATATTTGTCCAGAAGCAGTTCGATACGCGTCAGGCTGAATCAATAGCCTCCGAGATCGGTGGTAAAGTTATGCCCCTTGATCATCTGAGCGAAGACTGGCTGAACAATATGATAGCCGTAGCAAGAACATTCCAATTCGAGTTAAAATGAACGAACCTCTTATAGATATAAAGAATATTTCAGCCGGATACAACGGGTCTAAGATTATAGAGAACATAAACCTGACCGTTTTTGAAAATGATTTCCTCGGTATAATAGGACCGAACGGAGGAGGAAAATCAACCCTGCTCAAAGTGATCATTGGCCTTTTGAAGCCTGATAAAGGAGAGGTGATCCTTAAAAGAAAGTTAAAATTCGGCTATCTTCCTCAGATAAACCTTAACGATATAAGATTTCCGATAACTGTCAAAAATGTGATACTCTCAGGACTTGCCGCAGAAAAAAAGATATTTCAGCGGTTTAATAAGAACGATCATAAAAAAGCCTATGAAATCATGGAAGAATTCGGTCTTGCAGAATATTCAAACTCCCCGTTCGGTGAGCTTTCAGGAGGCCAGATACAGAGAACCTTTCTTTCCAGAGCCATTATCTCAGATCCGGATGTTCTGTTCCTTGATGAGCCTACCGCTTTTACCGATAAAGGCTTTTCTAAAAATCTGTACAAGATACTTCTAGAGAAAAACAAAAATACAACTATCGTTATGGTTTCGCATGATACAGGTGTTATTTCATCGTATGTTAAGAATATCGCCTGTATAAACAGAACTTTACATTACCATTCAGGAAATGAGATCACCACTGAAATTCTGGATAAATATGTATGCCCTGTTGAAATAATCACGCACGGAACTCTCCCGCACAGAGTACTCATGATGCATAAGGACAAAAAATGATAGAGATCCTTTCTTATACTTTTTTTCAGAAAGCTATTCTAACAGCGTTTCTGGCAAGCATTTCATGCGGAATCATCGGCTCATATGTCGTTTCAAAAAGGATAGTATTCATTTCTGATGGAATTACTCATGCTTCATTCGGCGGGATAGGACTCGGTTATTTCCTTGGTTTAAATCCGATAATGACAGCTATGATATTCGGTATCTTAAGCGCTTTCGGAATCAGGTTCATTTCATCCAAAGGAAACATAAGAGAAGATTCGACCATAGGCATATTTCTTGCGCTCGGAATGGCAGTCGGAATAATTTTTATATACCTGACTCCCGGCTACGCTCCCGACCTGTCATCGTACCTCTTCGGAAATATATTGACCGTGACTTCAAATGACATTGTTTTTTCATCGGTCATCACACTGATATCTTCTGCCGGGATTATCTTATTTTACAAAGAGATACTTTTTGTTGCATTTGATGAGCAGTATGCCAAAATTATGAAGTTGAAAGTCGAGTTTATAAATTATTCAATGATCGCCCTCGTCGCTCTCGTTGTTGTGGTGAATATCAGGATAGCCGGTGTAATCCTTATTATTTCTCTTCTGACTATACCGCAAACCACAGCTTTGCTGATCTCTAAAAGATTTAACATGATTATAATCCTTTCGATTATTATCGGCCTGATCTCATCCATAGCGGGACTTTATTTGTCGTTCTACTTAAATATACCTTCAGGTGCCTCAATAGTTTTTTCCGAAGCGATGATCTTCATGACCGTAAAATTGGTTTATCTGAGTAAAAGAGGATGATTTAACTTGTTTTTAACAAAAATTTTCGATAATATACCTATACTAAAAGAATTCTGACTGATCTTTAATTAATTACAGGCTTGCGAAATGGCTTTTTACACAAAAATAATTATCTCTTTTATAATGTTAATAATGTATTCGTCAGTTTTTTCGGATGATATCGAAAGAATCGGTAAAATAATAAAGATAAGATCGGACGGTACATGCTACCTGGATCCCGGAATCTCTGAAGAGCAAGCTAAGATGATCGCCAAATATGATGCTGTACACGAAGCTCTTTTCAAACTAGGTTTGTATCTTGATAAAAATGACTCGCTTCTTAATGAACAGGTCGGTAAAAATGGTATTATGTTATACTTCAGCAACTCTTTGAACACATTCGTTTACAAAGAGGGAGAAGAAAATATTGACGGATACCCTGCTTATGTATCGTATGTATCTTGTGAAATACATCTTGATTATATTAACGAACTTCTGCAGGAATCCGCGATAAATAATCAGCTTAGATTCCAGCTGATTTCAGAATACAACAGACTAAGTCATATCTTTGATCAGATAGCCTCCCTTAAAGAAACCACAAATAAAATACCTGAAAATTTTATTAAAGACCTTTACAACAAACTTTTGGCGACCGACTGGACGAACAAAGCACATCTGACATCAGAAGAAGGCTTGAAACTCGAATACTATTCGATTGCTATAGATCACGACAATATGTATGAATCTTCTTACATTTACCTGGCGGATGTTTTGATAAGGGTTGGCAGGCATACGGACGTTCTTGGAATGTTGAATAAACTTATTAATTATGATGCTTTGAAATTCCCTGCGGCTTATACAAAGCGTGGAGAGATTTATTATATTCAGAAACTCTACAGTGTGGCTCTAAAAGAGCTTGATAAAGCTGTGGCCATTGATAAAAATTATGCCGAAGCATACTGCATGATGGGTGCTGTTTACGCCGCACTAAAAAAGAATGATGAAGCTTTAGGTAAATTTAAAACGGCGATATCCCTGGACGAAAATTTTTATAAGCCTTATTTTATGAGAGGCAATTTGTATAGAAAGAACGGCAAGTTCGATGAGGCCATATCAGATTATAATAATGCCATCCTTCTTAACCCTAAAGACAAAGACTCTTATTATAACAGAGGGATCATCTATTATCTTACCGGAAGTTATGAAAAAGCGGTGGAAGATTTTACAAAAGCTATCTATCTCGATGAATTATCGCCTGTATTATACTATAACAGAGCAATCGCATTCAGAAAACTGGGCGATCAGCAGAAAGCTACCGACGACTACAAGACCTATCTTCTGCTGACTGTTAAAGATATTAACAAAGAAACATACGGCGAACTGATCAAGGCATGGATGGCTGACGAAAAATACAAACCTATTTTTCAGGATTGATCCTATTCGAAAATCTTTTTTGATTTATTTAAAAACTCGCTTTTACCACAGCACATCATTGTAGAATATGGAGCTATTTTAACCAGATCCTTTAGCATTTTCTCTGCTGTATTTTTGATATCCCACTGGGCGTGTTCATCAAGCCTAAGACTCATAAAATGATAAATTTCTCTGAAATTCATTTTTAGTTTCAATTGACGTCTGTGAGCGTTGGTAAGAACATACTGGGCGTGATAAGGCAATGAAGACTTGAGCTCACTATAAAATTTATCTGTAATCCGCATTAGTTCATTGAACTTTGATTCCATTCCTATAATTTTAATATTCTCAGGTAGAGTAAACCCTAAAGAAACATCATAGTCGCTGGTCAGCATTGAAGCCACTCTGTGCCTTTTGAGCTGGGCGTAATTCGATGAGCTTACAACAAGGTCAAAAGTAGCATCCGCGAATTCAAAATATCTTTTAAGCGGATCATGTTGCGTTCTTTTATCAAAAACGGTTCTATAAAATTCCTGAAGCTTTACATCATCAAATCCATTAACCGATTCTTTCGCTTCGGCAGAACTCAGACCGCCAAGTGAAGACAGAATTATCTCCGCGATCTTTTTATCAGGCTCGGGAGTATAATCAATAAGCTCAACTTCGTTAGTGATCTTTTTAGTGCTCTTGATTTTGAGATTACCTGCATATTCTTTTATACGAAGATTATTCGTCTTGTCATATTCTGTCGGCTCAATGTATTTTATGATGGACGGAGAAATATCTTTTACCAGATCATATAGTTTTTGGGAAAGCTCTCTGCATTCAAAAAGATCGGAATTTCTGAGCTGCCTGAGCATGTTCTCAAGGCTTCTTGCGTTGATGCTCATTCCGAACTGGCTTTCGGTAGCCATTGACACAACATACCTGGCATCTTCTTTAGCCCAGCCGTCAACAGTTCTTTTTCCGTTCTTTGTTGAAATCATTTCCGAATGCTTGTCAAACAGGTACTGCTGCAGAGCCTTGTACAATATATGGTAATTCTCATTCTGGAATTTTACAAGTTCAATAAACCGTTTTTCAAATCCGGCTTCTTTGATCTCATCCGGTACAACAAAATCATCCTCAAGAGTTATATATCTCTGAGATTTCTCGGTAAAAGAAGCCATTCTGAACTTCTGAACCTGTTCTACTGCGAATCTGGAAAGTCCTATTATATCGAAATTGAAATACGCATGTTCAGCTACTGAAGCATGTCCGAGACCGAAAATTATCGTCTCGTTGGATTTTCTTGACTTGTCCACCTCTTCCCTTGCTTCTTTTCGCAGCTCTTCAATATCTCTCGGATCCCTGCTTATACGGGCATAAGCCGCACTCAGCGTTTCAGGAGTGATGTTATCTTTTGTCCAGCCTGATCTCTGCTTTAATTCATCTATTGTCGAGGAATCTAAATTATAACCTGATAAAAGTACTTTCATATTCTACTTTTTATCCTGGAAAATTAAACTTACAACAGGATTGACAAAGAGTGAAACCAGCATTCCTATTGTTCCGGCTTCAGGAGATGACATTCCGGAGAAATATAATATAAGTGTCACGGTCAGACCGCTGAACATTGATGCGTATGCTCCGTATTTATTTGCTTTCTCCCAGAGTATTCCCCATACGAATGGCCCGAAGAAGGCGGATCCGATGGCTCCCCATGATATTCCCATTATCTCTACTATCGTGTCAACTTTAAACAAAGCCAGAAGCACTGAAAGAATAACAAAGAATATGCTTCCCATTCTTGTAATCAAAGTCAGTTTTTTGTCGGAAACATTTTTGTTGATATATCCGGCATAAAAATCTTTCGATAGGGTTGAACTTGAGATCAAAACAAGCGCAGCTAACGTAGACATCGATGCCGATAAAAGCAGAATCAGAATTACAATAAAAAACGAATCCGGGATTATCGACATTAGAAGCTCCGGCATGAGCTTGTCAAAGATCGGTTTTCCATTCTCGAATGCCACGGGAGTATTTTCCATATTGATAAAAACTCTGCCTGTAGATCCGACATAATAAGCTACACATCCAATTAGAAGAGCAAAAACGGTTGAAGCTATCATACCGAATTTTACTGCACTTTCACTTTTTATCGCTATAAATTTCTGAACGAGCTGCGGCATAGCGAAGGGCGCAACGCTGGTTAAAAAGATTAGAGAAAACAGCGGCCAAAACCCCGGAGGTCCTATCGCGGAAGTCAGTTTTGGTTCGATCTGAGACAATTTATCCGTAATATTCCCGATCCCGTCTCCGGCGGATATCGTAAATGATATAAGGATGATCACGCCCACTACCATAAGAATTCCGAAGAATGTATCCAGTGAAGCCATTGTTTTATACCCGCCGAGAGAAATATAAATAGCGGTAAATAAGCCCATAAATACTACAGCGTGCCAGTACTGAAGTCCCGGCAGCGAAGACTCAAACAGATAAGACAGACCCTGAAATACGGCTGCAGAATATGGTATCAGAAAGATAAAAATTACTAAAGCTGAGAACAGCTTAATATGCTTAAGTCCGTACCTGACTTCGAGAAATTCGCTCAGAGTTGAGATATTGTATTTGACAGCCGCCTGTTTTATCTTCCATCCTAGAAGCCACCATACGCCCATAACACCAATGAGTCCGTTGAAGACACCGATCCATACGCCCGAATATCCGAAACCCCAGCCTATTTTACCTGCAAATCCAATGAAAACGACCGCTGAAAAATATGTTGTTCCGTAAGAAAAAGCGCTCATCCATGCTCCGACCTGTCCGCCGCCCAGAAGATAATCCGAAAAAGATTTGGTTTTTTTCATCCCGATTAGTCCGAACGCAACTATAGTGATAGCATATAACGCGAGAACTATTATTTTAACTGCCATAAACTGTCCTTTAAGGTTTAATTAAAAAAAGTAAGTGAATATAAGTTTTTGAAATATTAAATGCAACTTTGAAAACTTATTTTTATTTCATATATTTCCTGCTATGGAAAAACTGATAATAATCTTTATTCTGACCGTCATTATGCTTTCCGCCTGTTCATCAGGACAGCGGATAGTCAAACAGGAAAGTTCCGTAAATGAATTTCTGTACATGGAAGAAGTTTACGCTCATGCGAAAAAAAGCTTCAATTCGGGGAACTTTGGTGATACTGTTAAGTGGTATGACAGACTTAATGAAGATTATCCTTTAAACCCGTACGCTGCAGAATCTTTATTTATAAAAGGTTATATTTACAAAACATTTTTTGACGATCTTAAGCAGGCTGAAATTTGTTTTAAGGAACTCATGGTCAAATTTCCGGACTCTGAATTCAGCAATTCAGCACAGTTCGAGCTCGACCATCTTAACGAACCGGATTTTATGCCGAATTTTGAAAAATAGAAGGAAATAATATGAAAAGAATTTATCTTGATAACAGCGCAACGACCAAAGTCGATGACAGAGTAGCTAAAACAGTTTATGAATATATGACTGAAAAATTCGGAAATGCTTCTTCCGCACATTCATTCGGACAGGAAGCAAAATACGCGCTCGATAATTCCAGAGAAAAGATCGCTAAAGTTATCAATGCGGGAGTAAATGAAGTATTTTTCACTTCAGGAGGTACAGAAGCTGACAACTGGGCTGTTAAAGGAATTGCGGCATTATGTCTTGACCATAATAATCCGGTCCATATTATTACTTCTGCCTATGAACACAGTGCCGTTTATGACATGTTTCTTGACAGTTCCGTTACGCTGATCTTTCAATACTGTCATTTGTCTGATACCATTTATAATTATGCTATCAAGCCGTATCTGGAAGAATTCGTACACTCCCGCTTTTACGATACCGACTTCCTGTTTCG
>CALMWI010000312.1 GCA_937873545.1 uncultured bacterium
GCAATAAGTTTCGAATCCCATGCGTTTGTGTAGTATTCAGTATCTGTTATATAACATTTATTGAATATGAGTTTTCCGCCGATCTCACCTTCTGCGCCGATAGCAAAAGGAACTCCTGACCCTGCGCTTCCAAGACCGTCTCTTGTTCTTAGATTATAGAGACCGGTATCGATCATTCCGGTTCCCTCGTATTCATCCCACCAGTGATATTGGAATGTATTGATAAGGTCACCCTGACCTAAAAAGGACAGCATAGAATAGAAAGGAGTTTCCTGAGGTTTATGTGAAACCCAGTTTGCGAAAATATCAATGTCGTACATCGTGACATCGATCAAGTTTATTGACTGTGCATAGATACCTGTCTGTTCAAGGGCAGGACTTCTATACGGAAATTGGTTCATCACATTATCATTCTGATAACCTGTATGTAACGCTGAACCTGGTATTTGAATTGTCATTTTGTTCTCCGATTTATTATAAGTTTAAATCGTAAGAACCTCCCATACCACCCGGTCTTGTAGCATCGAATTGAATCCTATTAGGACTACTCATGTCTGTAACACTTGGTCCGGGATTAGCTCTTTGCTGTGTCTGTGAATATTGCTGTTGTGCATTGGATGGAACAGTCTGTTCGTTACGACCTACTGAATTTATTCCCAATGCAAAATCTACCATCTCTGCTATTGATTTCTTAGATAACTGCTGAAATACAATATTAGGGTTGAGGCCTCGTCTGGCCGCTTCTAACTGTACCTGATCAATATAATCAGCGTTCTTCTGTAAGTAATCATTTATTCTGCTCATCTCATCGGGCTGCATCCCCGGTGTACTTGCCTGAGCCGGTTGTCCCGGTTGTTCAGGTTGCTTCGTTTCCTTCTGTTCTCCAAACAGTTGTTTGAAGTAATCATCCGAAAACATATCTTTCTGCGACTGATCATTCTGTTGAGGCTGTTGTGTATTTTGTTGTGGTACTACAGCCTGTTGAGACGGTTGCACCTGATTCTGCTGAGGCGCTGTCGTGGTACGTTGCCTTGCAATATCAGCGGCAATAGCTCGCTGAAATTCCGGCGTGTTAAAATCGTTCATGAATGGATCGTTCTGTCGTGTCGGAGGTGGAGTAGCCGGAGCGTTCTGATTTCTTGTTGCAAGTTCTCTCTGCTGCGATTCGCGCATCTGTCTTATCATCTGTTCGTTTTCATAAGCACTTCGGTTGAATGTTCTGTTGATGATAGACATCTGTAAATCGTCTGGTGTAAAACCTGATTGCGGTATTGTTTGTCTCTGCTCTGCTACCGGAATTCCGGGCACTATCTGTTGAGTCTCCATTTAATACTCCTATTGTATTCGTTCTTCTTCTACAACACTGTCAAGATACTTTCGCATACTTGGCAATTCAATCTTTCTTGATTCGTTCTTGCCGCTCATTTGCTTCAATTTATTTTCAGCAATAGCGTAGCGCAATTCCAAGAATAGTTCATCGGCCTGTTGTTTAAGCCTCATTCGATCTTCCGACATTACGGTTCGGTATTGAGACGACTGTAACTTCCTTGCCGTCTGATTTTTCTGTCTTGTATCATTATATTCTTTATCCATTTTAAGTTCATGCTGCTGCTGCATCATAGTTACTTCGCCTTTGACTACAGCATCTTTCATCATATTCATTTCGTCTGTTAGTTTTTTCAAGGCTCCTTTAAGCTCTGCGTTTTCTTCTTCAAGTAATCTCTGATGAGATACTCTACTGATTACCTGCTCTTTATTGGCCAATGGCAGATCTTCAAGGACAGTTTCATTATCTATGATTCCCTGTTTATAAAGTTCAAGCTTCATAAAGAAACGCATCATTGTATAAGAAGGAACATATGAGCCTTGCTCGATAACGATATCGTAATCAGTCCATTCGGTGCTCTGACACATCTCGTTTAAAGTGTTTATGAACTTAGTTTTGTAAGTAAGTTCACTGATAAATCTTTTCAAATCATGCGGATTGTCGCCGGCTTCCTCTCTTTGTGCCAACCAATCTTGAACTGTCTGATCATTAGAGATATCAAGCCCTCCGTCTAT
>CALMWI010000313.1 GCA_937873545.1 uncultured bacterium
CATTGCCTTTTTTATACCATTCGACTTCGCATCCATTAAGTTTTTCAGCGATTATGAGAGAATTTTTATATTCTTCACCTGCTGTTTTAAAATCTTCGGTATTAAAAAAAACATCACCCTTTGTGTAGCGCGCTTTCATAAGAAGTGCGGGTTCATTCTCAGTTTCGGCATAATCGATCGCTTTGTTAATATATTCAAAAGCAAGTGAATCATCGCTTGCAATCAAAAAATTCGCAAGCTCGACCGACTTCTCACGTCTGACCTTGCCTTCAGATCTTTCAACAACCGCCTTTAAAGAATCGGCCGTTGATCCTGCCAGAAGGCGATACATAATAAAAATTACTATCAGAAACCTCATTTGCAGCTCCGTAATTACCGGGGGTTTATAATAACTTAATAATTTATATATTAACTTGAATATTATCAAGATAAATCATTGAGTGTTTCCTAAAACTTTATTATTATACAAAGACAGACAAAAAGAACAGGAGTTCACTATGAACAGCAGCGCTTTTCAGATCTATAAAAAAATCAGGGATAATATTTCGGGCGTATTTAGAGGAGATACTTTCAATATCGATCTTCTTCTTTTCGGATTTTTATCGAACGGACACATTCTTCTGGAAGATCTTCCGGGAACGGGAAAAACGACTTTGTCTAAAGCCCTCGCAATGTCGGTAAAAACCGATTTTAAAAGAGTTCAGTTCACTCCCGACCTTCTGCCCAGCGATATAACAGGCGTCAACATTTACGATTCAAAAGAAAAAGCGTTCAGGATCCAGAAAGGTCCTGTTTTTACCAACATTTTGCTAGCGGACGAGATCAACAGGACTACATCCAGAACTCAGTCGGCGCTGCTGGAAGCTATGGAAGAAAAACAGGTAACGATCGACGGAGAGATATACGCTCTTCCAGCTGACTTTTTCGTAGTAGCCACGTTGAATCCGGCGGAGCTTCAGGGGACATATCCCCTTCCCGAATCACAGATAGACAGGTTCGCTCTGAGATACTCTCTAGGCTATCTGTCTAAAAAAGACGAGCTGTCGCTCCTCGACATGAAAAATCCGTCCAATCCGCTCGAATTTCTCG
>CALMWI010000314.1 GCA_937873545.1 uncultured bacterium
TCTCTTTTCACACCCCTAAATATTCATTTCGTCGGACATTCGTTTGATGCCCTTACATTTAATTATATATTACCGGTGTAAGTCAAACAAACTAAAAGAAAGAGGAAAATAAAATGACAAACAATAAAAACACCCAAATGACAGTAGAAGATAAAAAACAACTGGAAGCAGTTAACTTCACTTTCAGATTCAGAAACGCGCTGTCAAAATTCAGGAACTAATTAGAACTACACTCCATCAACTCACTCACTCCTCAACGGAAAAGGTCTCAGAAATGAGGCCTTTTTTATTTTACTTATTTTATTAACGAGATTGACAAATGAAGGAAAAATGTTTAAAATTGAAACTTCAAAGAAATAAATCTAAAACAGGCTTTAAAATGAGATTGACCAAATTATTTCTCTTCACAACGAAGGAATTTCCCAAAGATGCCGAAGTGATCAGCGATAAATTACTCCGTAAATCCAATATGCTGGTAAAATCTCATTCCGGCTTCTATTATTATACCCCTCTATTATATAAAACTTTACAGAAGATAAGAAATATTATTTCTCAGGAAATGGATAAAGCCGGAGCCCAGGAAGTTCTGATGCCGATATTGATGAAAAAGGAATTGTGGGAGGAATCCGGACGCTGGGATACTTATTTAAACGCTGATATAATGTTTCACTTATCAAACAGAAAAAATAACGAAATGTGTCTTGGTCCGACCCATGAAGAGGCAGTCACCGATCTTGTAAGAAAATTTATAACTTCGTATAAACAGCTTCCGGTGATACTATATCAGCAGAATACCAAATTCAGAGATGAGATAAGGCCTAGGTTCGGACTGATGAGAACATGTGAATTTATTATGAAAGATGCGTACAGTTTCGATCACAGCGAAAAAGGTCTTGATGAATCCTATAAAACAATGCGCGCGGCGTATAAGAACATCTTTGACAGGATCGGACTGAATTACATAATCGTTCAGGCAGATTCCGGAGCGATAGGCGGAAGCGGGTCGGAGGAGTTCATGATCACTGCTGACAGCGGTGAAGACACATTATTATACTGCGCTGACTGCGGGTATGCTGCCAATATTGAGAAAGCCGAATCGATCCTGAATGAAGTGGAATTTAAAAACTATAACAGTGAACTTGTTAAGCTTCATACACCGGATATAAAAACTGTTGAAGAACTTGTAAAGTTTACCGATATTCCGGCTTATCAAATGATCAAAACGGTTATATTTAAACTGATATTCAAAGAAACGGAGAAATTCGCTGCCGTTCTGATCCGCGGAGATCTTGAGATAAATGAAATAAAACTTAAGAATCATTTCGATTGTCTTGAACTTAAGACGGCATCCGAAGACGAAGTTAGAGCCTTGACCGGAGCCCGGGTCGGTTTTGCCGGACCCTTCAATTTGAATTCCGCTGTTGAACTGATAGGAGATAATTCGATAAAGGATGTAAATTATTTTTTGTGCGGGATCAACGAAACCGATTACCACAATACAAATGTCTGCTTCGGCAGGGATATAAAAATGCCTCCGGTCTTTGATGTCAAACTTGCAAAACAGGATGAGATCTGTCCGAACTGCAAAAAAAGCAGACTTATAAGAAAAATGGGTATCGAAGCCGGTCATATATTTAAACTGGGAACAAAATACTCCTTAAAAATGAATGCGTCCGTAACCGGCGAGAACGGAGAAAGCATACCTATGCTGATGGGCTGCTACGGGATAGGAACTTCAAGAATAATATCCGCCGCGATCGAGCAGAATCACGATCAGAACGGGATCATCTGGCCGGTATCCATAGCGCCGTATCACATAATAATAATTTTAATCGGAAAAGAGGCGGATATCACAAATAAAGCTAATGATCTTTACAATTCGCTTTTGGACAGAGGATATGAAGTGTTGTTTGACGACAGAGATGCCGGCTTCGGGTTCAAGATGAAAGATGCCGATCTTATAGGCATTCCATACAGGATAGTGGTCGGAAAAAAGGCTCTTGAAGACATATATGAAGTATCTGAAAGGAAAGACAATCAGAAGAAAGAAATGGATTCTTCAGCTTTATTTGACTATTTGAAAGTTAATTTGAGCTAGGCCTTTTTTTACTTTATAGTCTTTCTTGCGCAATATTAAATATCGGCTTCGATTTCAAGTTTTAAATATATTCTTGACAAAACAAAATTTCATTATTACATTTAGCTAATTAACGAAATGACTAAATGAGGTATTATAGTGTATGATCATCTAAAAATATTCAAGGCTCTCGGAGACGAAACCCGGCTCAGAATTGTAAAAATGCTCGAAGTTAAGAAAATGTGCGTATGCGAGATCACTTCGATAATAGGATCATCAATGCCGACGGTATCCAATCACCTTAAGATACTCAAGGAAGCCGGACTTGTAGTTCAGGACAGGGACGAAAAATACATGAACTATTCGCTTATTTCAAAAGGCGATAAGTTCATCGACGATCTTCTAGTCCTCATAAAGGACATTGATGAACCTCAGACAAGATCCGACAGGGAAACTGCGATCAGAACGGACAGAAACCATATTTGCTAGGAGAACAAATTGAGCTGGAAAAACGAGTGGAAAATATTATTGACGATGTTTGCGGTTTTCTTTGTTTCATTCTTCCTGCCTGTTGATACCGAAAGGTTTCAATCTGCGGTCATGGAATCATTTTATATGCTTAAAGAATACGCTCAGCTACATGTAGTATTCTGCCTTCTGCCCGCACTTTTTATTGCAGGCGGAATAAGCGTATTCGTAAGTCAGGCCTCCGTAATGAAATATCTCGGTGCGAATGCGAAAAAGATCACCGCATATTCCGTGGCTGCGGTATCGGGTACGATCCTTGCCGTGTGCTCATGCACTATCCTTCCTCTTTTCGGCGGAATATATAAAAGAGGTGCAGGACTCGGTCCCGCTTCGGCATTTCTATATTCGGGTCCGGCGATAAACATACTTGCAATTGTAATGACTGCAAGGGTGCTCGGTATGGAAATGGGTATCGCCAGAGCTGTCGGCGCAATATCTTTCAGCGTAATTATCGGTCTTATCATGGCTTTCGTTTTCAGGAAGGAAGAGCTTGAAAAATCAAATAAGCGTATGAACCTGCCGGATGAAGAAACCAAAAGACCTTTGTGGCAGGATATAATTTATTTCGGGCTTATGGCGCTTATTCTGGTTTTCGCCAACTGGGCAAAACCTCAGACCGAAAGCGCAGTCTGGTCTTTCATTTTTAATTCAAAATGGGTCATTACTTCTACTCTGGGCGTTGCTTTCGGACTAGTCCTTTATAAGTACTATACTATGAAATTCGCACACATCCTTATGACCACAGGTGCAGCCGTACTTCTTTATTTTATATCCGGCGGAAATACAATGATCGCTTTTGCAGGCGCAGTTATAGGTCTTTCGTATTATACAAGCACGGCGGAAGGAGAACTGAAAGACTGGTTCGATTCGACCTGGGGATTTACAAAGCAGATCCTTCCTCTAATGTTTTTCGGAATACTCATTGCGGGAGCTTTTCTTGGGCGTCCCGGACATGAAGGTTTTATTCCTTCGGAATGGATCGATACTCTTGTCGGCGGAAACTCTTTATGGGCTAATTTCTTTGCTTCATTTTCAGGCGCTTTTATGTATTTCGCCACGCTGACTGAAGTTCCCATCCTTCAGGGTCTCATCGGAAGCGGAATGGGGAAAGGACCTGCGCTGGCTCTTCTTCTGGCCGGACCCGCGCTTTCTTTACCGAGCATGCTCGTAATAAACAGCGTGCTGGGTTTTAAGAAAACCGCCGTATTTGTAGGATCGGTAATTATAATGTCAACAATAACGGGTTTCTTATACGGAAATCTATTCTAATTAATTATGGAGGATCAAATGTCAAGTAACTGTTGTGAAGGCTCATGCTCATGCGACTGCAGCAATATCCCTGCGCATAAAATGTGTATGCAGGCTCAGCCCGCTAATAAATTCGATTTTGAGAAAGTAATGAAGCTGACTTCTGCGCCTAAGTATTTCTGCAAATGCTGCGGAAGAACGGCCAACGAAAAAGCAAATCTCTGTAATCCTACTGAACTTAAAAAAGAGGTTTAATAATGGAAATCAAAGTACTCGGTACCGGTTGTCCCAAATGTACAAGCCTGGAAAAAGCTACCCGCATTGCTGCCGACTCATTCAATTTTGAGATCAATGTTGAAAAGATAAGCGAAATGAACAAGATCATGGACTACGGAATAATGATAACTCCCGCTCTCGTGATAAACGATAAAGTTGTCAGCTCAGGAAAAGCGCTTTCTGTTGAACAGATAAAAAAATACATCGAGGACAATAAATGATAAAGATTATTAATCTGACGATGGCATCAATCTTACTTTTCGCATTTTCAGCCTGCGCAGGAGAATCAAAAGATCAGACTCCCTCTCCCGGTGCTAAAGAAACTGTAAAAGTAGAAAAAGCTGCAGCAAAAGAGCAAGCTCCGGCAAAAATAAAAGAAAATCCGAAAGTTACATTTGTCGAACTGGGATCGGTCAACTGCATCCCGTGCAAACAGATGAAACCTATAATGGAAGATATCGAGAAAGAATATCCCACACAGGTCAAAGTCGTTTTCCACGATGTATGGACGCAAAAAGGCAAACTTGACGCAGAGAAATACAAGATCAGACTGATACCTACTCAGGTATTCCTCGACAGCCTCGGAAAAGAGTATTTCAGGCATGAAGGATTTTTTCCGAAAGAAGAACTTGTTAAGATCCTGAAGCAGAAAGGCGTTAAATAATGGACGCAATATTCATGTACCTGTATGAGATCATGCAGGGAAACGCTATGGTAGCTCTCTTCGGCGCTTTTTTATGGGGTCTTGCCAGCATTTTACTGAGTCCGTGCCACCTTTCATCCATTCCCCTGATAATAGGTTTCATTAACGGGAAAAAGAATCAAACCGTCTATAAAGCATTTCTTCAATCGCTTTTCTTCGGCCTCGGGATACTTGTTACTATAGCTATGATCGGAATAATTACCGGTATGATGGGCAAAATGCTCGGTGACACCGGGATATGGGGTTATATTTTCCTGACCGTATTTTTCATACTCTTCGGGCTCATACTTCTGGACATAGTCAAAATGCCCGATTTTGACAGCCCTAATCTTGCAAGATTTACAAAAAAGGGATTTCTGACTTCTTTCCTTGTCGGACTGATATTCGGAGTAGGATTAGGCCCCTGCACCTTCGCCTTCATGGCTCCGATGCTCGGATTTGTATTTCAGGCAAGTGCGAACAGTCTTTCATACGGGATACTTCTTATGGCCGCTTTCGCAATAGGTCATATCGGGGTTATCGTTTTTGCCGGCACTTTCGTTGAATGGGTTGAAAAATATCTAAAATGGAGTTCCGGTTCAAAAAAAACGCAGATACTGAAAAAAATCTGCGGTGTAATTGTTATTATCGCTGGGCTTTACAATATTAAAGATATTATCAGAATTCTAAACAGTTAAAAATAACGGAGTCGAAATGGGCTGCTGCGATCACGATCATGACCACAACCACGAAATACATCAGGATAACGGGCACAGCCATCATGAACATGGTCATGCTCACGGGGACATTTCAGCCACTAAAATATTCTGGGTAGCCCTTTTTAACCTGATTATTACTGTCACAGAGTTTGCGGGCGGTTTAATTTCCGGTTCTCTTGCTCTTATATCAGATTCGGCACATAATTTAAGCGATACAGCCTCAATCATACTCAGCTACATCGGGATAAAAATATCTGCCAAAGAAAAAGACGCCAAGAAATCATTCGGTTACAAAAGAGCTGAAATAATTATCGCATTCATCAATTCTTCAACGCTTGTGGCTATATGTATTTACCTTCTTTTCGAAGCCTATGACAGATTCATGCATCCCGAAACTATCAACACGAACCTTATGATAACTATAGCTCTGATAGGGCTTGTTGCGAATCTGATATCGGTTTTCATTCTTGAAAAGGATTCTCACGGCAGTATGAACATCAGGGCTGCGTATCTGCACATGCTCGGTGATACTTTGTCTTCGGTTGGTGTCGTAGCAGGCGGTCTCGCCATTAAATTCTGGAACATGACATGGATCGACCCTCTGATCACAGTGCTGGTTTCACTGTTCATTATCCATGAATCATGGAAGATAGTTAAAAAATCGGTGGATATTCTCATGCAGTCATCGGCCGACCTTGATTATGCCTCGATCCAGAAAGATATCGAATCTATTACCGATGTAGCCAATATTCATCACGTTCATACCTGGTATTCCAATGAGAAAACCATTTATTTTGAAGCTCATGTCGGTATCAAGGACATTATGATCTCGCAGACAAAGCCGATTCTTGACCAGATCGAAGCTTTGCTTAAAGTTAAATACGGCGTCAGTCACGTAACGATACAGTTCGAAGAGGATAAATGCTGCAACGGAGACTGTAAATGAAGATTATTAAGATCGATATTGATCTTGAAAATTATATTCGCGAGAAAGGCGGTATTCTCACTGTTTCCGATGAATATGTAATGGCCGGCTGATGAAATGCCTATAAAACACCGTCCGGGCAGATGGTTAGACCAGATTTGATGTATCGCGCTAAGAATTTAGAAGATTTTGAAAAACTTATTTATGGCGAACTTGAAATATATATCGAAAAACCGCTGATCTATGACGGCTCGGAATTTCTTATACCTTACGAAAGCAGGTATAAAATACTTTTACATGATGAAGTATTATCAATTCAAAAATCCGCCAACTCAATACATCGATAAATATAAATATTGACAATTATCAATATTATTTTTATAATTCATCCGAATTTAATCAGGTTAAGGGATTTAAATGAAAGACAAAGATTACAAAGATATAGGAAAACTTTTTAAAGTTTTAAGTGATCCGGTCAGGCTTCAGATAATTGATCTTGTATCATGCAAAGAAATGTGTGCATGCGAGATACTGGAATATCTTTCTATTTCACAATCGACTCTATCTCATCATATGAAAGTACTTAAAGAAAGCAATCTTGTTACCAGCAGAAAAGATGCTACATGGATGTATTATTCACTTTGTAATGATGTCGTCAACAGTCTTAAAAGCCGTTTCAACAAGATCACGAGCGATACAAGCGATTGCTTTTGCTATACAATTAAAAAAGAATGTAAAAAATAAAATTAAGGAGTTGGAAATGGAAAATGATAATGAAGTAACTGAGCAGGTTGATAATAACCAGGAAAGCTCATGCTGTTCTTCAGGCTGCGGATGTAATAATGCTAAAACATCATCTAAGTGCAAGACGCTTTTCGGACTGATCCTGCTTATTGCTGCTGCAGGTATTTTTTCCTACAAAGTTTTTAACTCTGATAAGATTGATTCAGGTAACTCATCAAACCTTTACGCAGGTACAATTCAGAATGCCGCCGACAGCAATAAAGTCACTGCAGAGCCTAAAACAGATTCCAGAAAGGCACCTGTCGGAACTTATCTTGAATCATTGAACTACCTGAATGTCGTAGCCATAAATCAGGATGCTGTATTTATTTATGTTCCCGCAAAAAATGACAGCCTTGTTAAGCCTGAAACAGAAAAAGAAATTCTTGCAGCTCAGTCAACATTAAAAGAGCAAAAGTATAATGTCGGTCTTTACACTCTAAAAGCAAACTCCTCTGATTATGAAGGAATTTCAAAGCAGCTTACTCTACCTGTACTCTTAGTAGCCAGTAAGGGAAAAGGAATGGCTCCGACGCAGGGAGAAATAACTAAAAATGTTATTTTACAGACATTCTCTTCAACTTTAAGCGCCGGGTGCGGAACATCAGGCGGATGCGGTCCTTCAGGTTGTGCGCCTTCAGCCCCGGGATGTAAATGACCGGATTTTATTTTCTAATAACATTTTAGAGGCTAACCGTGAACACTTTTCTGGTTACTCTTAAATACTTTCTCTTTATAATGTCTGAGCTTGTTATCCTCTTCATCGGGATAAGCATGATCGTAGCATTAGCTCTTATGTATATCCCTCAGGGCAAAATGAAAAAATGGATGGAGGGAAAAGGTTTATGGGGTAATATAATGGGAGTATTCTTCGGAGCTGTCACGCCATTTTGCGCGTGCTCTACCGTTCCGATGACTCTCGGATTTATTAAAGCAGGTGTACCATTTGGCACGGTTATGTCTTTTGTGATTTCATCTCCTTTAATGGATCCTCTTGTATTTATATTGTTAGGATCATTTATGGGATGGAAAGCAGCTGTTGCTTTTTTACTGTTAACATCTGTGATTTCAGTAGCGGCTGGAGTTTTTCTCGATAAAATGGGCTGGGCGGATCAGGTGAAAAATGTCAGGATTAAAGGCAGCTCAAGCGAAAGTGATGATGAACAATCAGTAAATTTCATTAACAAATTAAGGAAATCTTTCCTGAAAGCATTTGAAGATTTTAAAGGTGTTTTCACTTATATGATCGTCGGTGTGGCTATAGGAGCCGTAATTTACGGATATATGCCTACCGATCTTTTAGCAGAAGTCGCAGGGCCGGATAATCAGTTCGCAGTTATAGCGATAGCTATAATCGGCATGCCTTTATATATCCGTGTAGAATCAGCAATACCGATAGGACTTGCATTAATGGATAAAGGTGTCAGCATCGGCGCGGTAATTGCTTTTATCATAAGCGGAGCCGGTATAGCCATTCCTGAGCTTACAATGTTCGCAGGGATATTCAAGAAAAAAATAATCGTATCATTCGTCGTTATCGTATTCGTAATGGCTGTGCTTTCAGGCTTGATCTTTAATATGATTATTTAATTATTTATAGGGAGTCAATAATGTCAGAAAATACCGGAATAAGTTTTTTTGAAAGATATCTGACCGTATGGGTGATATTCTGCATGATAACCGGAGTACTGATAGGTAAATTCCTTCCTTTTATACCCGAAACTCTCGGCAAGCTCGAATATGCGCAGGTCTCCATTCCGATCGCGGTTCTGATCTGGCTGATGATCTACCCCATGATGATGAAAGTGGATTTTACCAGTATCAGGAATGTCGGGAAAAATCCTCACGGGCTTTATGTGACCTGGGTGACGAACTGGCTGATAAAACCCTTCACGATGTATTTTATCGCATGGTTTTTCTTTTATATGGTATTCGGGGCACTGATAACGCCTGAACTTGCAAAAGATTACCTTGCCGGAGCGATACTGCTCGGAGCCGCACCTTGTACTGCAATGGTCTTCGTATGGAGCCATCTGACAAAAGGAAATCCCGCTTATACTGTGGTTCAGGTAGCTACTAACGACCTGATAATCCTGATAGCCTTCACTCCTATCGTTGCATTCCTTCTCGGAATAGGAGGTATAACTATCCCCTGGGATACTCTTATAATGTCGGTCGTTCTGTTCGTAGTAATACCTCTTGCAGGGGGCATGACAACAAGATCGAGCGTGATAAAACATAAAGGCGAAGATTATTTCAACAACACATTCATTCCCAAATTCGGCAATGTAACTATAATCGGTCTTCTTCTCACGCTTGTTATCATTTTTTCGTTCCAGGGCGATGTTATACTGAATAACCCGCTTCATATACTTCTAATAGCCGTACCTCTTTCGCTCCAAACTTATCTGATCTTTTTTATAGCTTATTTCTGGAGCAGAAAATGGAAGCTTAAATATGACATAGCTGCTCCTGCAGGTATGATAGGCGCGTCGAACTTCTTTGAGCTTTCTGTAGCCGTAGCTATATCGTTATTCGGGCCTCAATCGCCGGTCGTTCTTGCAACTATAGTCGGTGTTCTTGTAGAAGTTCCGGTAATGCTCAGCCTTGTTAAGTTCGCAAATAACACTAAAAAATGGTTTCCGGAGGTATCAAAATGAAAACTATACTGTTTGTATGCATTCATAATTCCGCCAGGAGCCAGATGGCCGAAGCGTTTTTGAATTCGCTGGAGCTTCAGAATGTCATAGCAGAAAGCGGCGGGCTTGAAGAAGGGCATCTGAATCCGATCGTAGTCGATGCAATGAAAGAGATCGGAATAGATATTTCCGCAAACAGATCAAAGTCAGTTCAGAGTTTTATCGATGCCGGCAGGCATTTTGATTATGTCATTACCGTATGCGATCAGGCATCGGGAGAAAGATGCCCGATATTCCCCGGCAGCGCTTATAAAAGACTTCACTGGTCGTTCGACGACCCTTCAAAACTTACAGGTACATACGAAGAAAAGCTCGAAAGTATCAGAAAGATCAGAGACGAGATAGGATCAAAGATCTATGAATTCTCAAAAGAGCTGAAGAAAGAATAGCAGCACTTATTTTCTTGCAATTGCAGAAATAGTTACTTATATTAGTACTTAATTAGTTACTTGCAAGGAGGGTTTATGTTAGCAGCCAATTTTACAGAATTCCGTATCGGCCTTAAAAAATATCTGGATGATGTTGAAAAAAACAATGACACGCTTGTTATAAAAAGAGGCAAAGGCAAAGGAGCTGTACTAATATCTCTTGATGAATTCAATTCCATAATGGAGACAGTTCACATTCTAAGTTCAAAAGCTAACGCTGAAAGATTATTTGAATCTATAGAGCAGATGAGATCGGGAAAAACGGTCGCTAAAAGCAAGCTCGACTGAAAATGAAGATCATCTTTTCAAATATTGCATGGGATGATTATACTTCGTGGCTGAAAGAAGACAGGAAAATGATCATTAAGATCAATGAGCTGATCAAAGATATTAAAGTCAATCCGGCTGAAGGGAAAGGAAAACCCGAACCTTTGAGATATGACCTGTCGGGATTGTGGTCAAGACGCATTGACCGAGAGCACAGGCTTATTTATAAAACCGAGGGAGATGATATTTATATTTACGCATGCAGATATCATTACGATAAATAAAATAAGAAAGGTTATGACGCTAAGACCGCTTAAGAAATTATGGCAGAAAGATATAGTAAAAATAGTTACGCTTTTATTTTTCGTCCTTCTCCTCGCAGCTCTGCTTTTTGTAAATTTCGAAAAAGACATTAAATCACTTTTTGAAGCTGTCTATTTTGCGATCGTTACCGTCGGAACTGTGGGATACGGCGATATAACCCCGAAAACCGTTCCGGGAAGAATAGTCACTATCTTCCTTATCTTTTCAGGAATGATACTTATATCATCTTTCACAGCTACCATGTCATCTATACTTATATCAAAAAAATTAAAAGAGGGCCAGGGAGTGAGCACAATCAAAGGAAAAAATTTTGTGATTCTCTGCGGATGGAACTGGAAAGCAGAATCGTTGATATCATCGCTGATCTCTTCAGGAGTAAAGGACATCATATTGATAAACGATACGGATCCTTCTCAGATGAACGCCGTCATCGAAAAATTCTCTGATGCCAATGTTAGATTCGTAAAAGGGGATTTTTCCGACATAAACATTCTTGAAAAAGCGGGAATAGAGAATTCAAAAGGTGTAATAATAATCCCCGACAATTCGATGGCCTCCTCGCAGGGTGCCGATGAGAAAACCGTATTTGCCACAATGACTATAAAATCCGTTTCGGAGAAGATAAAAGTTCATGTTCAGCTTTTAAGAAATGAGACAGTGCCTTACATCCAGAGAGCTAAAGCCGATAATTATTTTATTTCCGATAACACAGTTCCTTTCTTTCTGACTTCGGCAATAGTAAATCCCGGAATTTCAGATGTTATGAAGAAAATAATGTCATTCGAAGACGGCAGTTCGATGTCAACAGTCGAAATCCCCAAGGACTTTATCGGAAAGACGTTCGGCGAACTCGCATCGCATTACCGTTCGAAGAACAGAGCTATCCTGATAGCTCTTGTTCAGATCCAGGATGTTTTGGAAATGAAGAACACAGACTCAAAAGATACAAGCTCGATAGACGCCTTTATAAAAAGAAAGTTCGAAGAGGCAGGCAGACTTACAAAAGATCTCGATAAAGTTAAGATACTGCTTAATCCTGAAGATTCTTATATAATAAGGAAATTCGAGCTTGCCGTACTTCTGACAGACAACCGAAAACCAAAAGCCGGAGCGTAAAGTATGAGCGCTGTAAGCCAGAACTCACTGTTCTTAGGTCTTAACGACGATCAGATAGAATATGTGCTTTCATCAATGACAGAGAAGAGATTTTTAAGCGGTGAGATAATTATCCGCGAGAATTCTACCGGAAATACAATGTACTTGTTAAAGAAAGGTGAAATATCGATCGAGAAGGAACTTATCCCGCTGATCGAAGGATATAAACCCGGACCTGACGATAAAAAAATGATCAGACTGAACGATTCTCAGAATATATTCTTTGGCGAAATGTCGCTTTTCGATCCTACACTTAAAAGAACAGCGACAGTAAATGCTTTAACCGATACGGAAGTTCTGATTCTTAAAGCGGACGATTTTGAAAAGATCCTGTCAGAAAGAAAAGACATCGGGGTTATCGTCCTTAAGAACATAGCACTGAAGCTTTCAAGGACGCTTGAAACGAGCAACATTGAGCTGTCAAAAATGATCACGGCTTTTACGCTTTCATTAAAACTTTAGCTATTTTATACCATATTTTTTTACTTTGCCTTTGATCTCGATAAGCCTTCCTGAAGAAACGAGTTCCTTTAAAGCCTGCAATACAGCTCCGCTTCCGAACTTCCTGAAATCGCCGGCTATCTTTTCTTTGGTTTTGGGCGACAATGCACAATAATCCCTGATCTTCTCTTTTAAAATATCATTCGGATCCGGTAATTCAGATCTGTAATAGACTATTGTATAGCCCTGATTTCTGTCCAGATCCTCGCCGAACTCGATCCTGCTGAAGCACGATCTGTTGACTTCGATAAAATTTCTGACAGCCGTTCTGATCCTGCCGCCTACTCCGGTCGATCCGTAGCCGTGAATAATCTTGAGGCTCTGACCTTTATTCGAATTATAAGTTCCGATAAAATAGTCCAGAGCCTCTGTTACGGTCATTTCGTGAAGATCGATCTCTATCAT
>CALMWI010000315.1 GCA_937873545.1 uncultured bacterium
CAGTTCAGAGTAGTTATTAAGTTTAATATTTAGTTAAAAAAGGGGACAGTACATGAAAGGGAAAGTGATGATAATAGAGGACAAACACTCGGATATTTTTGAGATTCCTTTAAAAGAACTGGGGATTACCACAAAAGTTTGCGATTCTTTCAGTCAGTTCAAGAGATCGTTCGCGATTTGTGATCCTGATGTTATTGTTTTAGACCTTATACTAAAAGACGGAGAGAACGGGATCGACATACTCAAATATATTGACGAAACCAAATCTATAGATCCCGAAGTAATTGTCGTATCAGGCGAAGCGAGCAGATCTGAAATAGCGGAAGTTATGAGATTTTCTCCTTACGGATTCTATGACAAAACAGATTATAATGAAGATAAATTCGTTATGGAAGTTAAAAATGCTTTGAAAGTCAGAGACCAGAAGAAGAAGATAATAGAACTTGAAAAAAACATTCTGTCACTAAGAATGGAGAACAAAAATGTTATGCCGTTCATAGGCGAATCCAAGGCGATCAGAAAGATACGCGAACAGGTGGAGGGGATAAGGAATAATGATACGGATATATTTCTTGTCGGCCGTACAGGGACAGGAAAAGAGATAGTGGCGAATAACATTCATTACTTATCCAACAGGTTCTCAGAAGCTTTAGTAAAGATAAACTGCAGTGCAATACCCGAATCGTTGCTGGAAAAAGAGCTTTTCGGAAGCGAGAAAGGAGCTTTTACAGGATCGGATAAGCTTTACAAAGGCTATTTTGAGACGGCCGGAAATGGTACGATCTTTATAGATGAGATACAAACACTCGATAAAAATATTCAGTCAAAATTGTTGAGGGTAATTGAAAACAAGGAATTCTACAGGGTGGGTCAAACCCTTCCTATAAAGCTTTCGGCCAGAATAATTTTCGGTACAAATGTCGAACCGGAAAAACTGGTTGCTGAAGGTATTATGAGGGAGGATTTTTTTTACAGGCTGGATTCATGTCTGAGAATAGATCTTCCGCCGGTCAGAGAAAGAGAAGATGATATCCTTATACTTCTTGATTATTTTATAAAGCAGGAAAATTCCGAATGCACAACCGGCATAAAATTGGATTACGATCTGGGTATTATCAGGCAGGAATTGCTTTCATATCTATGGAACGGAAATGTAAGAGAGATAAGAAATTTTTCAAAAAGACTTGTGATAAATTCAAATAACAGAACTATAACAAATAATGAGATACTAGATCTGCTTCTTCATAAAAATAAGACGAACTGCACATGTTCGTCCAAAAAAGTTGATGAAGTGAACTTTATGAACGATCTTTTCAATATTCAGGTTTTTAGAGAAGCGGTCGAAGAATTTGAAAAAATGTATCTGGCACACCGGCTGAAAGTGAATAACAACAACAAATTACAGACTGCCCAGGAAATGCAGTATGACCGCACGGCTCTTTATAAAAAGCTGAAAAAACTGGATATGGAAAATTTTTTCTAGATAATTATTTCTTGACATTAGGTAAAGCTTTGATTTTATTTTCTGTTTATCTTGACCGCCAAAAATTAAAAAATTAACAGTTCGGGAGAAATATTATGGCAGCATTGAGCGTAAACAGCAAAAACTTTGAAAAAGAGATACTCAAATCCGAAATTCCGGCGCTTGTGAATTTCTGCGCGAACTGGTGCTTCCAGTGCAGGATAGTTGATCCGCTGATAGATGATCTCGCGGATGAATATAAAGGAAGGTTCAAAGTTACAAAACTGAATTATGACGAAAATAAGCCCACAGCGGCTAAATATGCTATCAAATCCATTCCAACTCTTGTAATATTTATAAACGGCGAAGCGGTAGAAAGGTTCGAGGAAGTTGACCCCGAAGAAGACCTGAACGCGATACTTGATAAATACCTTAAGAAAAAAGCTAAAAAAGCCAAAAAATAAATAAAACCTCCCGGAAAAATTTAAAATATCTCTTGACAAACGCTTTTCTATTTAGTAAATTTGCTATGTAGTAAAATTGCTAAATTGAAATAAAGAACTAAAAAATAAAAAAAGGGAGATACAAAATGGGAGCTTTACATGTAAACGACAAAGACTTCAACAAAGAAGTAATAAAATCGGATATACCCGTACTGGTTGACTGCTGGGCGGAATGGTGCGGCCCCTGCAGGATGGTCGGTCCTGTGATAGATAAACTTGCTGATGAGTACAAAGGAAAATTCAAGATAACAAAACTAGATGTTGACCACAACAGAGAAACAGCTATGAAATATCAGATACAGTCAATACCCACAATGATGATATTCGTTAAAGGCGAAGTTGTTGACGGATTCATCGGCGCACATCCAGAAGCGAGCATCAGGGCTAAACTTGACAAATATATAAAATAGGAAGGCTGAAAAATGAAAAAAATAATAATGATACTAATATCGGTGACGCTTATGGTGTTCGCTGCCGAGACTAAGAATATAACGAATGTTACTGATGCTGATTTTCAGAAAGAAGTTTTAGATTCAAAAGTACCGGTTCTTGTTGATTTCTGGGCTCCGTGGTGCGGGCCGTGCAGGACTTTGGGGCCTACAATTGAGCAGATAGCCGGCGAGAATTATACAAAAATGAAGTTCACTAAAATGAATGTGGACGACAACCAGAAATGGGCAGGAAAGTTCGGGATCAGGTCTATACCTACCGTAATGATATTTAAAGACGGTAAAATGGTAGATCAGTTCATCGGATTAAGGCAGAAAGCGGAGATCGAGGCTATTCTGAAAAAGCATTATGTTCAGCCGGCCAAAGAAGAACCAAAAAAAGCTGAACCGAAGAAACCGGTGAAGGCAGATGGGAAAATATAAAACACTGATATTTACGGCTTCAGGCGCGGTTCTGGGCTACATTTATTATTATTTTATCGGATGCGCCGGCGGAGGCTGAGCTATAACTTCGAACCCTTGGGGTTCGGTATTCTATGGAGCTTTCTTCGGCTATCTGATATCGGGAATGTTCTGTTCAAATAAAAAAGGAGACGGTGATGAAAGTCAAGGCAGTTCAAACGGGTGACCTTTCATTTGAAATCGACCAGTTCGGTCATAAATACACGGTTGACACAAAAAAAGAATTCGGCGGTAACGACAGCGGTCCTTCTCCAAAAGCTCTGCTGCTGGGCGGGCTATTGGGATGCAGCGGGATGGATGTAGCATCAATCCTAAAGAAGATGCATGTCGAGTATGATGAGCTCAATATGACAGCAGAAGCTGAACAGACAAAAGACCATCCTATGGTTTACAAAGATATTTTTGTTGAGTACTTTTTAAAAGGTAAAGACGATCTTGACATAGAGAAGATCAAAAGATCTGTTGAATTGTCAATGACCAAATATTGCGGAGTAGCAGCAATGCTTTCAAAGAACAGTCCTATTCACTATAAAATATTCCTCAACGAAAGGCTGATCCATGAAGAACGAGCAAAATAAAAAAACATATATGCAGAATCATGAAAAACTTGCGGAAGTTTTTAAGGCTCTGAGCAATTCAAAAAGGATCAATCTCCTGCTTGCGTTACGGGCTGAAGGTTGCAGGGTCGGCAATATGGCAGAGTGTATCAATGAGTCATTTCCGATCGTTTCGCAGCAGCTTGCGATCTTAAAAAGGCACGGGGTAGTTTCAAAGACCAAAAACAAGAAGAATGAAGCTTTTTACACTATAGTTGACGAGTTCGCGGCGAAAGTGCTGGATGTAATAGAGGAATATGATCTCAAAAGCGTGAATTCTTAAGTAGCAGGTAGTACACTGTTGAAAATTCAAATGAACCTGAACGGGTTCATTTTTTATTTTATAATTTCGTTTGATTTAACACAATTTATAGCTTAAATTCATAACTTCAATATACCATGACACAAATGATATAGGACAAGTTATGACAACAAAATTTTTTACTAATTCAAACGACAGAAGCCTGTTTGATAAATTCGTAGGCATTATTCAAAATATGAAAGACCTTTACGCTTTCCACGCTGTTGTCGGGTACTTTCGATCATCAGGATATTTTGCTTTACAGCCTTATTTAAAAGATGTAAAGGAAATAAAAATTCTTGTCGGGATCAATGTTGACAGCATGTTCGCAGAAGCGCAGAGGAAAGGGCTTTTATATTTCGGGGATGAAAACAAGGCTAAAGACGAATTTATGAAATGGTTCGTTCAGGATATAAAAGAGGCTAAATATTCGGAAGAGGTCGAAAAAGGGATTTTGGACTTCGTAAATGATATTATCAACGGTAAAATTGAAGTCAGAGCGCATAATTCAAAGAAGATCCATGCAAAGTTTTATCTGTTCCTGCCTGAAAAACATTCAGAGCATTCTGACGGCTGGGTAATAATGGGTTCGTCTAATCTTACAGATGCGGGAATGGGTATTAAGCAGTCTCCGAATTATGAAATGAACATAGCTCTGAAAGATTTTGACGATGTTGAATTTACTAAGGAAGAGTTTAAAATTCTCTGGGGCGAGTCAACGACTATTCTGCCTGCCGATATTCAGAAATTTAAAGACA
>CALMWI010000316.1 GCA_937873545.1 uncultured bacterium
TGATCCCGGTAGAAAATTGTTGAAAAAGGAGCCGATAAAGTACTCTCTGAGGCTTGATCTAAAAGCCAGATGTTTCTTTTGTATTGATATGACATATTGCCATCTGTATGCGGCTGCAAAGACCGACATAAGAAAAAATACTACAGAAAGCAGAACATAAGTTATATCAACATTTCTGATCACTTTAAGAAGACTTTTGAAATCCACCAGAAAGTAAAAAAGATAAAAAAGAAGTATTGCCGACACTGCTATTCTAAGATATTTGGAGATGTTGTTTTTCAATCAGTTACTGTTTCCCTATTTTTGATTCAAGCTGAGCTTTGATCTCAAGATAATCTTTGTCTTCCGGTTGTACAGCTAAATATCTCTCTGCCATCTCAAGCGCTTTTTTATCTTCTGAAGACATGGTATATATCTGGCATAACAGGTCAATTGCTTCGAGGTCTTTTTCGTTCATGCTCAAATATTTTTCAAATATTTTTTCCGAACCGGTTTTGTCGCCGCTCTGATATGCAAGCACTCCGAATTCTTTGAAAAGCGAATTTCTCAACTGCACATCTTTTGCAGAAGAAAGCTGAGATACCGCCTTTTCGTAGATCTTGTCTTTTAATTCCGGTTCGTCTATTTTACCGAAACCGGCATAAAGCTCAAAATACTTTTCGAATTTTTCCTTTGATTCAGGAAGAACATCAACCTCATTTATGATCTTATCCGTTATGTGACCGGCGAACTCGGTGTACCCTCTAGAAGCTGAATAAATAAGAAATCTCACTTTTTTCTTAAGTGACAGCTCGTTCAGGTCAACGGTATCAAGTAATTTCTTGCCTTTTTCACTTTCTCCGAAATCCGCGTACATTCCTGCAATCTCTGCCACGACCATCTCATTTGAATATGGTATGGTAGATGAAGGAATTAGTTCTTCCATTTTTGAAAGTATGTATCTTTTTTTATCGTTAACTGAAAAGCCGCTGAATTCGGCAAAACTGTAGTTTTTTTTCAGATCCAGACCTGTTTTATCTGCGGTTTGAGAAACTTCGTCAGCTTCATCGTAAAAGATCGCTAGCTGTAAAAACGCGCTTCTGTAATTCTGGAGCAGTCTCTGGATATTATCGTCATAAAAGATATCCGGATCACCCAGGTTCCTGTAGGCTGTAAGGTATCTGCCGAGTATTCTGTCATAAACCACTTCTGGATCAATACCTTTATCGGCTTTATAGTCAACCACCCTGAAACATAACCCGTCCATTCTCATCCATTCATCGAGACCGATAAAATTTGAGCTTCCGACGGTCACGGCAAAATAAACGGGTCTTTTCCAGCTCATCTGGGCGTTATACGCGATTATTTCGAGCACCATCTGATCCTGGATCTTTATAAATCCCTCAGCTTTATCCTGCACATTTACTGACATTGTCGGACCGAGTTCCCATTCGATATTTCCCGATCCGTCTGAAGCCGGCAGCTGCAGTTTTCTTTTTTCAGGCCAGTATCTGCGCATAAAGCCTTCAGATGTCATATTGTGCTGATCAAAGTACTCCGAGATCTGCTGATCGGTGTACCTTATATATTCAGGCATCAGTTTCTTCAGCTGGCTGATATACCATCCTGTATTCAGAAGCGATAAGTTTATAACCTGCACATCAGTTCTGATACCTTCCACTTCCTGAAGGTACCAAACAGGGAAAGTATCGTTATCTCCGTTAGTGAACAGGATCCCGTTCTGATCACAGCTTTCAAGAATGTTCTTTGAATAATCCCATGCGACATAATTGCCTGAACGGTTCGACACATTGAAATTTGCTTTAAGTTCAAGAGCAGGAATGAGCAGACCGACTATCGCTACAGCCGGAATAAGAGCTTTTAATACTGAAGATTCTTTCAGAGATTCGAGTATCGACGCGAGGCCGAATCCAATCCAGATAGCAAAAATGAAGAATGAACCCACATAGAAATAATCGCGTTCTCTCGGCTGCAGATAATCCTGATTCTGGTAAATTACAAGTCCAAGGCTCATTATGATGAAAAGAGCAAGAAGCGCGGAAGCCTTTTTCCAGTCTTTGAAAAAATGGTGAAGTAAACCCCACAGTCCTGCAAGGAAAGGTATTGCGTAAAGCCCGTTGAGAGTAACTATGCTGGATATCTTATTTACATTCATTCCGATGAACTGCCAGTTAAAATATCTTATGTACATTTCAACTATCTGATATTTCCAGAAAAATGACCAGTGGCCTTTCCACGGATCACCTGCGCTGCCTGCTGCTACTCCTATTTTTTCGAGCGATTCAAGATATTTTCTGTTGGGCTCTCCAAAAAACATGGTAACGGCATTTTTCAGCTGCTCTTCATCTCCATACTGCTCTCTATTCAGATAAGAAAGCATTCTCTGCCAGTTTGATGGGTCGTTCTCGTTGATCGGAGGATTAAGCCCGGCTCTTAGATAGATCATAAAATAAGTGGAGTACCCGAGTATGAGAAGAAGAGGCATGATGAACATTAAAGATATATCTTCATTGTTCTCGATCTTCTGGAATATTACAGTCAGGATAAGGAATATGAACAGTGAATAGAATTTCATATCAAGTGGAACAGCGAATAGTACTATTATCGATATCAATACGCCGCCGCCGACAATAAGAGCTGTTCTTTTATCATAATACCACATGATAAAAATACTAACAGGAAGGGTCAGAATGTTTAAAAGGTGGACACCAGTCCCCAAGCCTACGAGAAGCATTATAAGAAGGAGGTATTTAGCTGAATCCGGTTCACTGTGTTTTTCTGTCCATACGAGCGTAAGCCAGAATATAACTGATGTGAAAAGCATGCTCAGCGCATAAACTTCAGCCTCGACCGCGTTAAACCAGAATGTATAAGTAAAAGCGAATGTAAGTGCTCCTACGGCAGAACTTCCGTGGATTATAACCGCATCATGGATGTCCTGTGCGGCACCTCTCCAATTGCGGATAAGCCTTGCGCTGATCAGATAAAGAAGAAGTACAGTGGCAGAGCTAGAAAAGACCGAAATCAGATTTATCCTCAGGCCGATATCGTCAGCAAAAGGAACCATAGAGAAAAGTCTTCCGAGCATAAGATAGAATGGCGCCCCGGGCGGATGAGGTATTCCAAGTATATAAGATGTGGTAATAAATTCGCCGCAATCCCAGAATAAGGTGGTACGGGCCACTGTCATAAGATAAATAACAGAAGTGACAATAAAAATCGCTGTTCCTGTTAATCGGGTAATTTTTTTTTCATTTAAGGCCATTTTATTCCTGCAATTTTGTTTTTGGTATTTTAAACCTATTAATAATAATGTAGAGGACTGCCGCCGCGGCCACACCTGTGATATCTGCGATAAAGTCCATAGTGTCCGGGTTTCTGACACCGCCGAATATACCGGAACTGAAGTAGCCTACAAATCCCTGATGTATCTCGTCTGAAGCTGCGTACAGAGTTCCGGCAAGTATGCTTAGCCATGCTGCAACCTGAGGTTCTTTTTCTCTGTTGATGTAAAAATATCTCATAAGCAGATAACCAAGTAACGCATATTCTGTAAAGTGAAGTACCTTATCGTTTATCACAAAACCTGTTCCGGAATCCTGAAATGTTATATGCGACAATAAAAAGATCAGGGCGGCGTATAGAAGAAGCGACGAAGTTATGAATTTTCTGTTGTTCAATATATTCATCTTAATACTATCTAACCTCTGTCTTCTTTAAATATATCTCTGATCTCATCCATTGATTTATTCAGGCCAAGAAGCACCATAAGCTTCAGTCTGGCCTTTTCACTGTTCAGATCATAACCCATTATCGCACCGTTCTCCTCCAACTGCTTTGCGCCTCCTTCATAACCGTAGATACCCAGTACTCTGCCGTTCGGTACTCTTGATGTAATAACCACGGGGATCCCTTTATGGATCGCATCAACAATTCCGTTTTTCATTTCGGGATTAACGTTTCCCCGTCCGAAAGCTTCTATGACAATTCCTTTTACTCCGGAATTTATGGAATGATCAATAAATTTTCTGCTTATTCCTGCGCAAAGCTTGATAAGATCCACATCGGGTTCGATCCTGTCAACTTTGAATTTATATCTGAACTCGGATTTTCTGTAATATATAATGTCGTCAACGTCGATCAGCCCAAGAACCCCGTAGTGCGGAGCGTCAAAAGCATTCGTCTGGCTGGTTGAAGATTTATACACCTCTCTTACACTGAAGATCTCATCGTTTACTGCAAGCATTACGCCTCTGTCATAGCTTTTATCGCTTGCTGCCACTCTGATCGCATTGTAAAGATTTCTAGGTCCGTCAAGCCCTGTCTCTTCATTAGATCTCATTGCGGCAGTAAAAATAACAGGCTTTTTTGTCTGAAGTGTCAGAAAGAGCATATAAGAGGTTTCTTCTATTGTGTCTGTACCGTGGGTAATTACTACGCCGTCAAAATCTTCTATCATAGATGTGACCAGCCCTGACAGATCGAACATTTTCTGAGGCGTCATCATGGGGCTGGGAATGTTGCTGAACTCAAACAGTGAAAGTTCAGCGATCGAATCAATTCCCGGGATCAGCTTGATTATCTCGCTTCCGGTCAAAGAAGGAACGACGCCGTCTGCTCCAGCTTTCATCGATATTGTTCCGCCTGTTGTAACTATTAATATTTTCTTTTTCATT
The DNA here is from genome assembly GCA_937873545.1 of uncultured bacterium. Taxonomy (GTDB): domain Bacteria; phylum UBA4055; class UBA4055; order UBA4055; family UBA4055; genus UBA12480. The sequence continues at coordinate 4,677 of CALMWI010000316.1, forward strand.
CGGGACAGCTCATTTTTTTTATTTCAACCTTTATTTTATGCGAAAGTTCTTGCCTGAACATGAAATCAACTTACGCGCGGGCATTAAATATATGGTAAGACGATGCGTTTTTCAAGAAAAATAATTAAACATTCTGTTTCAAAAAAAAACGGTGGAAATGTTTGTGGCAAAAAACAAAAAAAAATAAAAAGTTATAAACATTTTATTAACAATTTTAAAAAATTAATTTTTTTTTATAATTTTTTTTTGCAGAAAAAAAGTTGATGTTTTGTAAAAAATGTGGGTGTTTTGTAGCTAATTTCCTCATATGCGTAACATTTTTTACCGAAAAAGCTACAAATCGTGCATAGAAAAAAAAGTGTTTTTTTTACTTGACAAACGCATACGCAGTATATAAATTGCTTGTATCAAGGCTAAGTTGTGAGGAAAAGAGAAACGAAAACAAAAAAAAGGAGAGAAAAATGGCAGAAAAAAAAGTAACAGGGTACTGCGTAAAATGCAGAGCAAAAAGCGAGTTCAAAAACTCTAAAGAAGTAAAAATGAAAAACGGAAGACCGGCTCTAAAAGGCACTTGCGCAAAATGCGGAACCGGCATGTACAGAATTCTTTCTGCAAAGAAAAAATAACCGTTTTCATGCACAGTTTCTAAAAAAGGGAAGGCAACTTCCCTTTTTTTTATTTCAAAAAATCATTCTTTGGATTATATTACCCGAATGTTGTATATAGCTGTAAATAGATTCTCGGGAAATTACTCGCGAAAAAAAATTAGAGAGCTTGAAAAGCTCGTTAAAGTTGTTTTCACCGAATATGATTTTATAGAAACTGTAAAACCTGATCTCTGTGCGACGCTCGGGTTCGATCCGGCTGCTGTCAAAGAAAATGATATAATATGCGCTGCGGGCGGGGACGGAACTATCAATGCCTGTCTGCAGTTTATTCACGACCACTCTCTTCAGGAAAAAGTAATGCTGGGGATAATTCCTCTGGGAACAGGAAACAATATGGTCGGATCATTGAGTTTAAAAAAAGAATTAGGGAAGGCTGTTAATATAATAAAATCGGGAAGAACCGAAAAAATAAGTTACGGCACCGTCAACGGCAGAAAGGTGTTTTTCAACTGCAGCATAGGCTTTTCGTCCCATGTTCTTAAAAACAGAAAAACAAATTCTCTCACAGGCTACTATTACGATGTTCTTAGGCTTTATCCGTTATATAAAGGCTGCAAAGTTTCAATTTCAGGCGCTGAGGGACCGCTTGACCTGTTCGCGGGATTTTTCATGAACACAAAAGTCTATATGTCAAAATTCAGATTTCTAACTAATAACAACCGGGAAAAAGAGCTGAACTTTTTTTACATGAATAAGGGTAATGTTCTCTCTGTACCCGCTAAAGCTGCTCTGGCATTCATAAATCCTGACAGCTATAAAAAAATGACCGGAAAGACTTTTACATTAACGCTTCCTTCCGGATGTGACATTGAAACCGACGGCGATATTTACAGTATAACAGGGTCAGACAGAACTGCGGTGATCGGAAATCATCTGACGGTTAATGTGATAACCAATAATAAAATTTAAGGATAGATCATGAAAAAAACAGCTGTACTGGTTTTTACGGTACTTTTAGCATCATTATTTTCGCAAAACATAGGTTTCAGGGGAATGGCTACAGAACAGAGCGGGCTTAAAATGTTTTTAAATCCTTCGCTTCTCGGATACGAATCTGGAGCAAAATTATTTATGTTCGATGAGTACAACGGTGATGTTGAAGAAGGCTTCGGCTTGGGAATAAATCTCGGTACCCTGGGATTTTCTTATTTCAAAAATTACGATAATCTTGAATTTTATAATCTTTCATCGGGCGCTGAAATTGTACCGGGATACTACACAGGGAGCTCGGTAAGATGGTATTCAGGAAGCATTCTTGATCCTGAATATGATTTTTCGCTTACGATCAGACCTTTAAAATATTTTTCACTTGCAGGAAATGTAAAGAATATCTGGGAAAATAACGGCGGGAGTATCGGCACAACATCAGGTTTGGCTATCAGACCGTTCGGAGACAACAGACTTACTGTTGAAGGGGATATTTCTTTTGAGAAAGACTATATCGAAGATTCATTCTATACTATAGGAGCCTGCACCGGGATCATCAAAGGGCTGAACCTGAGCGCAGGCTATACAGCACAGATGAACAATGACGATTTTGATCCCGTTTACGAATTCGGACTTGCGCTTACGCTTAGTAATACAACTGTCGGTACAAGAGCTTTCAGATACGAAGATTCTGACAGCTATATGAATTATTTTGAATCCGGTAATCTGAACCCGCCGTCAATATTCAAAATGAAAAATTCAAAGATCGTTGAGATCGAGCTGGAAGGAAGCTATAACGAAGAAGTGCCGAAAGGATTTCTGATCAGCTTATTCAGCGGAGGCAAAAAAAGCGCAAGGGAGCTGATAGACCGGATAAACCGTATCAAAGACGACAGGGAAGTCGCGGGAATATTGATTAAAAGCAAAGATTATAAGATGAGTTTTGCATCAAGGGAAGAGCTGAGGAATGCTCTTGAAGATCTCAGACTGTCCGGAAAGAAAATATATTCATACTTCGTATCCGCGTCTCAGTCCAACTATTACCTGCTTTCAGTCTCAGACAAAATCTATATGTATCCCGAAGGCGATCTCGCGCTCGAAGGCCTGGGCGTTGAACTTATGTTCTTCAAAAATGTACTGGATAAGCTCGGTATAAAAATGCAGGCTATTAGACACGGCAAATTCAAAAGCGCTGTGGAGCCGTTCATACAGGATCACGCAAGCGCTGAGAATCTGGAGCAGATGGATAAATTCATTTCAAGACTTGACGATCATCTCAAAGCTTCAATATCTTCAGGCAGAAAAATGACGGTTGAAGAGCTTAACGGCCTGATGAACAGAATTCCGTATTTTACTGGAAAAAGCGCACTTGAAAATAAGCTTGTTGACGAGCTGATAATAGAAGACAAGCTCGAGAAGGCAGTAAGAAAGTCTGAAGACAATAAGGTCAGGATAGTTAAATCAAAGCAGTATTTCGCGT
>CALMWI010000317.1 GCA_937873545.1 uncultured bacterium
ACAATTACAGAATACCGCTTGACGGTTCAGGAGTGAACATAACAGGAATACCTTATTATTATCCTGCTTCTGCAGGATCGACGGTCGATGCAGCTGTCGTAGCGGAAGTATCAACGGGCGTAGCTTTTTACAATTACACCGCACACGGATACAACGGCGGCTTTGCTGATCCTACTTTTACGATCTCGAATGTTGACAACCTGACTAATACAAATGAATATGGACTGATTGTAGGCAACTGTTGCCTTACGGGATCTTTCAGGGATACAGAATGTTTTGGAGAATCATGGCTGAATGCACCTAATAAAGGCGCTGTCGGCTATATAGGGGCATCTATGTCAACATACTGGGATGAAGATCTTGCAATGGGCATTGGAGAAGTTGTTACGGGCGATGTAACTCCTCCTTACACTCCTGACGATCAGGGCATGTATGACGGAGTGATGAGAATGGATTATCCTACTCAGGGCGGAATAAGATTCGCCGGACTTCTGGCAGTCGAAGAAGAAAGCACCTCGTTCACAAGCGCTTACTGGTCTTCTTATCACCTGTTCGGAGACCCGTCTGTAATGATTTATATGGGAATACCTCTTGATAACGCTGTTAGCCACAATCCGGTACTGGTACCAGGCGATACGTTTTTTACTGTTCAGGCAAAAAAAGGATCTTATGTAGCTATAACAGATGATGACGGCGTCCTTCACGGCGCTGCTGTTGCCGATGAATTCGGATATGCCGTTGTAACTATCGATCCTTTTACGAACGGCTTTGCCCACATCACAGTCACCTGCCAGTTCAAAAAACCTTATTTCGCATCTATTCCTGTTGAAGCTTTGGACGGACCTTACCTTCTTGTTAACGATTATGACCTTAGCACGATCACAGCAGCAGGATCGGGTAATATTGATCTTGAATTAAAGAATATAGGAATTTCGACATCACAGGGAATTTCAGCTTCCCTTTCCTCAGAAAATTCATTCATAACTTTTAGCGACTCAAGTGAAAGTTATGGAAATATAGCTGCAGGCGACTCCTTGCTCAAAGCCGATGCTTTCGCATATTCAATTTCTCCGGCCGCACCGGATGGAGAGAAGATCCGGATAAATCTGACAATAAACGACACTTCTAAAAAAACATATTACAGTTATATTAATTTTGTCGCAGAAGCTCCGACCCTAGAGTATTCCCATTTTTATACAGGAGATGTGATAAATCCCGGTGATACAAAAGACATTACATTTACCATAAACAACACCGGCAGCGCGGACTTGTCATCAATTACTGCTACTTTATCGGAACTTTCAGGCGGAGATGTAACTATATCTTCACCGCAGACGGCACCTCTTATTGCTTCGGGAAGTTCCATTGAACTTACATTTACGGTAAATTTCGATCCTTCTATCCCCAACGGAACAGGGCTGGATTTCAGTCTTGATATTTCAGCTGTGAACGGTTTTACGGATACATATCTGCTGGATATTAATGTAGGTATGACTGAAGACT
>CALMWI010000318.1 GCA_937873545.1 uncultured bacterium
GAAGAGCAGTCGGATATAGGAAAAGAAGTGCTATCAGTAATTATAAAAAATCAAGAAATGGCGAAAAAAGAAAAAATGCCTGTCTGTCAGGATACGGGAATAGCAGTAGTATTCGCTGAAATAGGTCAGGACTTACACATAACAGGAGGGATCTTTTCTGAAGCCGTTAACGAGGGAGTAAGGCAGGGATATACTGAAGGATACCTAAGAAAATCAGTGATATCCGATCCCGTATTCAAAAGACTGAACACGAACGATAATACGCCTGCGATAATTCACACCGATATCGTTCCTGGGAATAAATTATCACTGACGGTTATGCCTAAAGGTAGCGGAGCCGAGAACATGAGCGAGGTAAGGATGCTCAGGGCTTCTGACGGACTTAAGGAGATAAAAAACTTCGTTCTGGAAAAAGTAAGAGGCTCGGGAGGAAGGCCGTGCCCTCCGATCATTGTTGGAGTCGGAGTAGGCGGTAATCTGGAAAGATGCGCGATATTGTCAAAGAAAGCTCTTCTGAGAGAAACCGGAAAACCGAATAAAGATCCAAACTGGGCTCAACTTGAAAAAGAGCTACTAAAAGATATAAACAGACTCGGAATCGGACCGATGGGACTTGGAGGAACAATTACAGCTCTTTCAGTTCATATAATGATCGAGCCATGTCACATCGCAAGTCTGCCCGTCGCAGTGAATATTCAATGTCACGCGAACAGGCACAAAACGATAATCCTGTAGGAGGTATAAGATCAAAACGCATTACTTAAAAGCTCCGCTCAGACTGAATGTGCTGAGTGAACTTAAAGCAGGGGATAAAGTATTTATATCCGGCACTATTTACGCCATGAGAGACGAAGCTCATAAAAGATTTTTATATATGATGATAAAAAATGAAAAACTGCCTTTCAATGTTAGAGGCCAGATAATTTATTATACAGGACCGACACCCGAACCGGAAGGAAGGGTCATAGGATCGGCAGGTCCGACTTCAAGTTACAGGCTGGATCCGTACACACCACAGCTTATCGAAAAAGGGCTGAAAGCAACTATAGGAAAAGGGCAGAGGGACAGGGCAGTGATAGAGTCCATGAAAAAGCACAAGGCTGTTTATCTTGTCGCGGTCGGCGGAGCGGCAGTCGTTCTGACTTCTGCAATTAAGAAATCAACAGTAATAGCTTTTGAGGAGCTCGGTCACGAAGCTGTCAGGATACTGGAAGTCGAGAATTTTCCATGTATAGTGGCCAACGACATTTACGGCAACGATAT
>CALMWI010000319.1 GCA_937873545.1 uncultured bacterium
AGTGGTGAAGGTGCCTTCGATTTTCAGGCTGTTCTGCAAGATCAGGACGATGGGGTAGATCCAAAGCAGGCACAGCAGGCTCATGATGACAGTGAGGATGTTGTCCCACATTTTTTTATCTTTCGGCATTACTGCCCATTTCCCTCTTGAAATATTATAAATGAACTGTTTATATTTTTCATCTATTTCAGGATCATTGTTGAATATTTTGAGATCGGAAATATATTCATCTTCCGATAAAAGAAAATCAGCTTCTTTTTCCGCTTTTTCCATTGCTTCGATCCTTTTTTGAAGGCTGTCGGAATAAATATCTGACCATGAATCTGTAAATTCTATCGGGTTTTCCTTTTCGTCAAGAACGGGAGAATCCGTACCTATCGTGTTCCTGATAAGATTTATCTTTGTTTCGAGCCTTGCGACAAGCTTTAAATATTCCTCAAGCTTCGCTTCCGGCTTGATGTTATAAATATGCACTCTTTCGAAAGGCGAACCTATCCTGTTTATCCTTCCGTTACGCTGTATCATGCGGACAGGGTTCCAGTGAAGGTCATAGTTAATTAAAATCCCGCAGTCCTGAAGGTTCTGGCCTTCGGAAAGGATGTCCGTCGAGAAAAGATAATCAAGCTCCGCTTCATTCTTTTCAAGCTTGTGTTTTTTGGCTACGGGCGCGAATCTGTTCGCCGCCGTATCCGCATCCGTTCTGTTCTTGGATGATACGAATGCCGCATTATCCTTATTCACGCAGTCCGTATAATTGCCGACTGCCTTTTCAAGATATGTGATCGTATCGGCGAAGAAAGAAAATACAAGAACTTTTTTACCTGACGGTTTAGTCTTATTAAGCTTTTCTAAAAGTTCAGCAAAAGATTTGATCTTGGAATCGTCCTTTTCGAGAAGCGACAATTGCTTTGAAAGAAGATCAATAAGAAGTTTTTCCTTTTTAATATCGGCTTTCATATCTTCAAGCGCATATTTTTTATCGTTTACTTCGTCGAGAATCATTTCCTCATCTACAATAGCTTCATCATTATCTTCATCGTTATCCGAAATTTTAAGCTGATCTTCTATTCTCGCAAGGTCTTTTAAGCTCATAATATAGCCTTTGTTAAGGCCTTTTTCAAAAACATCGAGTTTTCTTTTGTAAACATCAAGTGAAGCTCTTATCGCGCTGACGGACGATTCGAGACGCTTCAAAAATACCGTCCTTAAAATTCCGTAAATTCCTAGCTGCATAAAAAGCGATCTGCTTTCATCGCCGGACAGCCTCATTTCTTTTATCTGTTCTCTTGTTTTACCGTAGTATTTAGTCTGATAAATGCTCCAGCGGTACGGAATGAATCCGAGAA
>CALMWI010000320.1 GCA_937873545.1 uncultured bacterium
ATATTAGGATGTTTATCTCTAATATAATTTAATATCATTTTTAAATTCTGAGTTGTTTCATCTTCCGGATCATTCTGCTTCATCAGTAATGATAATCTTTTGCCTATGTTAGGTACTCCCTTATGATTTGCCTGATAAATATTATCGCCTATGATACCGAAATTATATAAAGATTTCCATACCTTATATGGTTTAGACTCGTTAGATATAGTTTTATGCATATCCTTAAACATATCTAATTGAGCTTGTATAAATTTTTTGCTGTCTAAATCTATATGAGCAGTAGCCGTAGGTCTTATCATTGACTGAGCTATTGCGGCACTACTCTGATACAGTTTAGATTCGGCTTCTATCTGCTGTAAAGTAGTTGCATATTTTTCTGTAAGCTTCTGCAGTGTGTCATAAGCTGCCGGAAATTTATTCGCATAGCGCATGATAGTAGCTATTCTTTCAGATACTTCCGGAGGCAGTATAAAATTACCACGCATAGCATTTTCTATTGCGGTAATAAGCCCTGTAGTATCTACTCGCTGTTGTTCAACAGGTCTCTCTTCGTTGTATTTTCTTACAAGCTCTCTTATATTCCCCGTATTTAGATCAAGATACTTCAATTTCATTTGAATAGACTGGTCGTATATAGAACTGTTGGGATCGGGTTTATATCCTGACGAAGTGACTATCTCTTTTATTTTATAGTAATCTGCAAAGTCTTTATTAGTAAATAAGTCTTCGATCTCATTATTCAAATCCGCTATATCTTGAATAGTCCTGTTTCTTTTATCAAACAGGGCATTGTATTTGTTCCTTAAAGTAACGATCTTATCCTGGTCAATAACTTCGCCAAGCGACATGATATTTTTTATCTGATTGTTTGTCTCGGCGATAGCGTCATTGACATCTTTAAGTATAAACGTCGAAGCTTCTTTGTCTAACGCTTCCTGATCATTCTTATTTAGAATATCTCTATTAAAATCTCCGACTATTTTTCGCGCATCTTTAAGCGATGCTTCCGAAAATGCTTCGTGGCTCAGTACGTCCTGATAATTCTTTTGAGAATTTTCCTGTAATATCTGGTACATATCCTGTACTTTCTCGATAAGCGAGTTGCCTGCGAGTTTATTCCAACTAAGTCTGCCGGAGTTTATAAGCTCTAATGTTTTTTCTTGGGCGGGCTTTGCTATCTCGGACATCTTTTTAATACTGTTTTCAGTACGGATTCTCATAAGGTTAAGCACCTGCTCGTACCTTCCCGGATCGTCACCGGCATTCGGCTTAATATATTTGACGCTTAAAGCATTGGAGTATTCATCCATTGGGATAATTCCCATATCTCTCCAAAGCTCTTCGTCAGTATATTTTATATTCTCTTTATCGCCATTACTTATTTCTATAATATTAACACCGGCGATATTGTAAAATTTTGGTAATGCACCTACAGCTGTAAACTTATGAAGAATGTTTCCGTTATCAGGATTCCATGACATCTCTTGATTGATCTTGTTACCGATCTTTATTGCCAGCATACTTGTAAACATTTTAAAATCATTCATAGGATCTTCGGCCGTACTTTTAAATGATTCGGCCAGGCCTTTATCTAATGATACTAAGAAGTTCTGCAAAAATGTAATAGCGTCATCTTCTTCTCTGGCCATAGTGAGGATTTTATAAGTAAGTTCGTCGTAGTTTATATTCTGAGAAGCAGCAGCTTTCCTGAATTTTTCATCTATTTCAAAATAACTTTTATATTCTCCGTCATCCATTTCAAATTCTTTAGCTGACATATTCGAAAGAACATTATCTATATCTCCGAGCGGATCATCTTTAATTATTCTTTTGATTATAGATTCTGTAAATGAATTAGAGTTTCGCGCGGTCATAACCATCCATGCGGCATTGTATAATTTATTTACATTATCATTATCTAAAGTGAGCACCTGTTTATCGGTAATATATTCCGCATTGACACTGGCTTTTATAGCAAAGTTCTCAATATCTTTAGTATTGCCGCCTGTAAAATTATCTCTATGCGTTACAAATGGAAGCATATTGTTTACAGTTTCTGTCAGCTTCGGATTATTAAGTAAAGATAACTTATAGTATATATAAGCTATCATCTTATTAGCTTTGTTTATATCTATCCTGCCGAATTGTTTTTCAGTTGCGGTATTAGTTTCAGAATATTGTCTCGAAATGATCTCATTCGCTAAAGAAGTTAATTCTTTTTGATTGAGTTCTATTTCATTGCCTGAAGGATCGACAATCTTGTAAGTTGTAAGTCCGGTATCTACATCGTAAGTACTTCTGCCGAATACATATTCAGCTACTTCAAGTATCTTTTTAGTTTCAGCTTTCTGATAATCAGTTACAGCTTCTCCAGGTATCTTATGATACGGATTGTAAGTAGCGTACATCTTTGTAATAAAATCAAAATTAGTATTCACTGCATCTGTCGGATCGAGCACTCTTGTAAATCTTGCTTCATCCATTTCACTCATTATAGATGCATCGTTCATAGCTTTAAATAAAACTTCTATATCTGTTTTATTTTTCATAGCTTTATCGCCATCCATAACGGCCTGACTTCTAACCATTTCAATTACTTTAGAACCCCAGCGATCTTTACTCTTCATCGCATTCTCAATAGCTTTATGGTACTCGGCATTGTCTTTTATTTGCTGATGAATATTGTTGATTGTCGGCATTACTTTCGAACCGAACCTGTCTCTGTAAATATTTATGTTTGTAAAATTCTCATTGATAATAGCATCTAATCCTTCATCGGTTAATCCTCTTGCATCCTTCTG
>CALMWI010000321.1 GCA_937873545.1 uncultured bacterium
GGACGACATCAGCATATCCAGTCCCATAGCGACCTGATGCTTTTTTAATTCAGATATCACACCGACAGTTATAGCGTCCGTTTTTTTTACCATCTCTCTTTCTTCGCCGAATTTTAACACGGATTTATAAGGAGTATAATACGATATGAACGGCATGAATTCTTTTTTGTGGTTCCAGACAGCGCTGAAATTTTTGAGCATATCGACGCTTTCACCGTTTTCGATAGCGTTCCAGCCGTACTCATCTCCCGCCTGCTTAACAAAAGGTGATAAAGAGACGATAAGTTTCACTTTAGTATCAATATTATCAATATCAACGGGCAGAAATCCGAAAAGATAATTGCCGGTGTACGCAGATAATGCAGTAATGTTTTCATAATTAAAATTATCATAATATTCATAGTAGTTCTCGTAATCGCTGCTTTTCTGTGAGTATGCTGAAAGGCTAAAAAGCGTCAGGATCAATATTATCTTATTCAAAACCGTCTCCGTTTTAATTTTTCAATAATACAAATTTAATCAGATTTATATTAATCCGAAAGTATGAAATTAAAATGTTGATTTTTAGTATGATATTCGTTAATTTATACTCACAGCGTAATTAATTATGCGGGTAAAATGCTTTCCGATAAAATAATGGAATACCTCAGCAAGAATCTTCTCTTCGAGAATATACCTGCTGAAGAACTGCAGAAACTGAATGATTCGCTTTTTCAGATGCGTGAATATAAAAAAGGCGATCTTATAATAGCCCAGAACGCAGATCCCGACGGTATTTATCTGATCCTGAAAGGTTCGGTATCTATCACAAAATCGACTATGAAAGATACTGCTTCTGATGAAGAGAATAAAGAAGTAATTCTCAATTACTGCAGCAAGAACGAGTTCGTCGGAGAACTTGCTCTCGTCAGCAACAAAAAAAGAGCCGCAAATGTTTACTGCTTCAGCGAAATATGCAAAATCATTTTTGTTAATACTGACGACTTTTATAAGATATACGAGATCATTCCGGGAATACAAAAGAACCTCGGTAAGACTATCGCTGAAAGGCTCGGAGAAACTTCAATAAGAGCCGCTAACGAATCCAGCAAATACAAAAAGATATATGAACTTAAGCTTGAGAATTATATGCGAACTACGGAGCTTTTAAAAAATCAGAAGGAATTCGAGAAAAAGAATCAGGAACTCGTACA
>CALMWI010000322.1 GCA_937873545.1 uncultured bacterium
CCTTACCTATGGTCTCCGGCGCAGTTTACTCCCCAAAAGGCAGAAATTCTTCTGCCTTTTTTTATGTTGCTTTGAGTGACGATTTTTATTATTCTACAATTACTTAAAAAGGAGAAATTAAATGAAAATAAGAATTCGTGAGTGCAAGGCTGCTATTTTTATGGTTATTCTAATGTCGATCTTATCGGCATGTTCTAAAGAAGAGACCTGCACTATAACTGAAAAAGACGGAGTAAAACATTACCAGAACAAGAACCAGCCTGCAAATCCAAAGCTGAAATTTGTAACTGACGGGAAGATAACGATCGAAGGTAACACGGGAGACAGCCTGGTGAGCTTTAGATCAGCTTCGGATATGGAAATCGATGATGACGGCAATATTTATATTTTCGATCCAAGGCTTCAGAAGGTTTTTAAATATGGCAAAGATGGAAAGTTCATTCTGAGTTTTTCGGGAAGAGGTACGGGGCCGGCTGAGATCGATGGCGCACAAGATATAGCTATAGTCGGTGATTCAGTAACGGTATGTTCGCCCGGTGCTGCAAAGATTTCTATTTATGACAGGAACGGTGTCTTCAGCAGACATATAACTGCGATCATGCCAGGATTATATTACGGTGCTGCAGATATGGGGATCGGCACTGATGAGATACTCGGGTACAATCCCACTTTCAAACTTGTCGAGGAAAAACCATTTATCGGCAATGACTTCATTATAAAGAATAAAAAATACGAACAGCTCACGCTGATCCATTCGATACCGCCGGAACAGGACCCTATGGATATAGAAGGGGCTAAGATAATATTTATGCCTTTCGCTTATTATAAAGGCAATATATATTTCGCGCCGAACTTCCCGGAGAATTATCAGATATATCAGGCCGACAAACAGGGTAAACTCCTCGGAATAATCTCAAAACATAACGCAAGGATCGAATACAATCCGGAAGAAAAGAAGCATTATCAGGATACTTCAGGCTTTGTCTGGAACGGAGAAAAGCTGATACCGAACTGCAAACTGAAATCTGTTATGAACGGAATATATACCGATAAATTCGGGAATCTTCTTGTCTGGGTTTCTCAGAAAAGATCAGAAGGTGTTAAGCACAACCCTTCAATTGATGTATTTACGAACGGCGAGTTCCAGAATACGCTTATTTTTGATCAGCTGAAGATAATTGAATCCCATACTCCTACAGACATGAAGTTCGATTTCAAAAAAGATAAGTTTATCGTTTTTGATATGAACGAGAACACATTCAGCATTTACGATTATCACTATGAAGGAATTTAATTTTAGGCAGGATAAATGAACGATCTGATAATTCATAACATAGGCAAGCTCTACGATCCCGATCCATGCAAATTCGGAAAAATAGGCACCACGGAAAAATGCTCCGTTATTATAAAGAACGGTCTTATAGACGAAATAATTCCGGCGGAGGTTGAGATCAACGCGGTCAGGCTTGAACATTTCGATGCCCTTGACGCTAAAGGGATGTCAATAATGCCCGGATTCGTTGATTCTCATGCACATCCGATATTTGCAGCCCTCAGAAATAATGAGTTCGAAATGAGAAATGCAGGAATGTCCTATCTAGAGATCGCTGCTGCTGGCGGAGGTATAAAGAACAGCGTAAAAAAACTACGCGCTATGACTGAAGACGAACTTTTTAAAATATCTTCATCGCGCATAAAAGAGTTCATGCGCTTCGGCACAACGACTCTAGAAGCTAAATCAGGCTACGGGCTCACGCTTGATGACGAGATCAAGATGCTGAAAGTTATCAGACGCTTAAACGACAGATCTGAGATCGACCTTATTCCGACTTTCCTCGGGGCGCATGATGTGCCTGAGGAATATAAAGACGACCGCGAGGCTTATATATCTCTGCTGATTAATGAAATGATCCCGAAAGTCGCTCAGGAAAAGCTCGCTGAAGCCTGCGACATTTTCATTGAGAAAAATTATTACACGATAGAAGAGGGAAGGCGCATACTTCAGGCATCGAAAGATCACGGTCTGGGCGTAAAGATACATGCAGATCAGATGACATGTACGGGCGCATCCGGGCTCGCTGCTGAACTAGGTGCTTTGAGCGCGGATCATCTTGAATATATTTCTGATGCTGACATTGATAAAATGATAAAAAGCAATGTCGTTTTCAATCTTATGCCGGGTTCATCCTTCTTTCTCGGAATGCGTGATTTTCCACCGGCCAGAAAGATCATAGAGAAAGGCGGTATCTGCGCTCTTTCGACGGATTTTAATCCCGGAACATGCTACTGCTATTCCCTTCCTTTCATAATGACGATCTCGGCGATCTATCTTAAAATGACCGCGGAAGAACTTTTGTGGTCTGCTACGATAGGCGGAGCTAAAGCGCTGGGGCTTGATAAAAGCATCGGATCATTATCGAAAGGGAAGAAAGCCGATCTCCTGGTCATGAAGTTCAGCGAACTCAGCGAACTTCCCTACAGCATGGGCATGAACCTCGTCAGAAAAGTTATCAAGAACGGA
>CALMWI010000323.1 GCA_937873545.1 uncultured bacterium
TGCATAAGGATAGATCTCGGGAATAGGATTCGCGCATGTAAAAACTATCGCTTTGTCCGCCATGGACGCGATCCATTCCTTCTTTACCGTATCAGGCCCGGGTGTCGAAAGCGCAATAAGCACATCAGCGCCTTTCATGGCTTCTTCTATAGTTAAGATCTGATCTTTATTCGTAGATTCGCACAATTCCCATTTACGGTAAAACCGCGTATCCGCTTTAATATCTTCTCTCGATCGGTTAAGTGAACCCTGCGAATCGAATATAATGATCTTGTCCGGATCGCCCCCGTCCGTAATTATCAGACGGGCGATAGTCGTGTTCGAGGCTCCGGCGCCTAAAAGAACGATCCTCGCGTTGCCTATCTTTTTACAGGCGAGCTTAAGCGCGTTGATCAGACCGGCCAGCGTAACGCTCGCCGTCCCCTGCGCGTCGTCGTGCCAAACGGGTATATCGCATTCTTCACGGAGCACATCGAGAACCTTAAAACAGTTCGGCTGGGAAATATCCTCAAGGTTTACGGCTCCGAAAGAATGCTGGACCATTTTCACGAAGTCTATTATCTTGTCAGGATCGTTCTTTCCGCTCTTCCCTCTGCTGTCGATGCAGAGTGGAACAGCGTCCACACCGCCTAAGTATTTCATCAAAAATGCTTTGCCTTCCATAACCCCCAGTCCTCCGGGCGGTGTGCAGTCGCCGTCGCCTAAGACTCTTGTCGAGTCTGAAACTACAGCGACGAGGTTTCCGCGGTTTGACAATTCAAAAGAAGTATCGTTGTTATCTCTGATATCGGTTGAAATCCTGGACACGCCGGGAGTATAATAAACATTGAACCAGTTGAATCCGAACACTCCGGCTTTAGGAACGGTCTGGATCTTACCCTGATAGAATTTATGCGCGGAAACCGAAAGCTCCTTCAGGAACATCGTTTTAGTCTTAGCTATCTGCTCCTGCGTGAAATCATCGGGGAACGCTTTATCCAGATTCGACAGATCGAGTTTTATCTTTTCCATTCATTAACTCCCTGTATAAAAATATCATTCCCGTAAATATCGTTTGCAACGATGCACGGGAAATTCTCCACCTCAAGCTCTCTGACGGCTTCATGACCAAGCTCATTGAAGGCAATAACTTTTGAACTTTTGATGGTTTTTGAAATAAGAACTGCAGCTCCTCCTACCGCAACAAGATAAACGGCTTTATTCTTTACCATGGAATCTATAACCGACTTGTCTCTCTGGCCCTTTCCTATCGTTGCTTTGAGACCTTTATCAAGCAGTTGAGGTGTGTAAGGATCCATTCTGTAGCTGGAAGTCGGTCCTGCCGAACCTATTACTTTTCCTTCCGGTGTCGGCGCCGGCCCCACATAATAGATCACCTGACCCCTAAGATTGAATGGAAGTTTTTCTTTTTTAATTATCATGTAGCTGAATCGCTTATGAGCCTCGTCGCGCATGGCGTATATAACACCGCTGATGAACACCCTGTCGCCTGTATTAAGCTCATTTACATCTTTTAATCTGAGCGGGGTTTTTAAATAATGCGTTTTAATTTTAATTTCCTCTTAGAGCTTTACTGTTTTGTGTCTATTAGCGTGACATTGTATATTAACTGCTACCGGAAGACAGGCAATATGGCAGGGCTCTACCAGAATATGCACTCCGATAGCTGTTGTTGTTCCCCCCAGACCCTGGGGTCCTATTCCAAGCCTGTTTATCTCTTCTAGCAGATCTTTTTCCACCTGCGCCCAATTGGGATCTCCGTTCGGTTTGCCTGTCTCTCTTAGCAGAGCGATCTTTGAGAGTATAGCGCATCTTTCAAAATTTCCTCCTACTCCCACACCTACAATTATGGGAGGACAGGGTTTCCCGCCTGCAACCTTAATTTTTTCAATGACGAAGCTTTTGATCTCTTTTAGACCATCGTTAGCTCTCAGCATCCTGACCTCGCTCATGTTCTCGGCTCCGCTGCCTTTTGGCATCATCGTTATTTCGAGCTCTTTCCCGGATACTATTCTGGTATGAATGATCGCAGGTGTGTTATCCTTCGTGTTCAATCTTTTAAATACCGGATCTTTTATGATCGATTTCCTCAGGCACCCTTCTTCATATCCAAGCCTGACACCTTCGTTTATCGCGTTATAAAAATTTCCTCCCGTAATATGAACATCCTGCCCGATCCTTACGAAAAACACTGCTGCACCTGTGTCCTGACATACGGCCATTCTTTCTTTTTCTGCCAGATCGTAGTTTTCAAGGATCACGGACAGTATCTCTTTCCCCGTTTCAGATCCCTCCGTTTCAGAAAAATGCTTAATCCTTTCCTTTATATCTGAGCCTATGGAATAATTTGCTTCAATACATAGGTTTTTTACAGCCTGAGTTACATCAGTTGTTTTTATTTCTCGCATACCGTCTCCGGCATTTTATTTTTTTTAAGTATCAGATAACTGCCTAAAGCTGAGATCAGAAGTCCTACGAAGAAATTCAGCCTTATCTCCTCAGAAAGGAATATTACCGCGAAAATTGTAGCTACAGCAGGTTTAAACAGAAATACTAGAGATGATGCCACAGCCCCGATCCTTTTTATAGCTGTAAGAAAAGTTATGTAACTGATCGCTGTTACGAATATTCCAAGATAGAACAGCTTTATTATTCTGACTGGCGAATCAAAAAGTTCAGCAGTAATATCCACTGAACCTCTGAATGTGAAAAATATTCCGATACAAATCAATCCGAAAGCGAACGAAATTATATTTACAATGAGAGGAGTGTGCTTCGATACGGCTTTTTTGTTTAGAATAGTGAAAGCGGCGAAAGACACTGCTCCGATAAGAGCATACATTGCTCCAGCTTCTAATTCTAGATCGTTGAAATTTTTTATAAGTACTATTGATATTCCTGTAAGTCCCAGAATAAAACCCAAAATTTTCTTTACTGATACAACTTCATGTTTCAGCATTAGAGATATGATATATACGAAGATGGGATTTGAAGAAATTATCAGCGCGACTACTGCCGGTTCACCGTATTTTATCGCATACTGAAGCATAGTCATCGAAAAAAATATGTTGATAAATCCAAGCAGAGCCATAAGTGAGTAATCATTTCGACCGAGATATCTTAGTTTTTTAAAAGAACCGTTAAATAATGAAAATGTTAAAAGTACTGATCCTCCGATAAAAAAACGGATAAATGTCATTTCAAAAGGACCGAGATAGTTCATCAAATCTTTCGATACGACCTCGATCGAACTGAAAAATACTAAAGTGATTAAAAAATAAAGCAAATTATCCCCTTAATAAATCAGCCCTAAAAGTAATACTAAAATATTTATATTACAATTTTTTTATTGAAAAAGAATTTTTTTTTGACAACTTTATTCTAAAATAACTGTCTAATTGTCAAAAAGGAGATTAAAATGAGACTTTCAAAATCCAGAAAAAACTCAATGATGTTCGGGATCTGCGGCGGCATCGCCGAATGGATAGGATGGGACCCTACGGTCGTCAGAATAGCTTATGTCTGCGCTACTATTTTCTCTGCCGCTTTTCCCGGTATTCTGATGTATATTCTTCTGATATTCATAATGCCTGATGCTGAAGATAAAAGCATGGATTAAAGTAAAAAAGCGCAATCACTCGCAATTCAATAAATAATTCTTTATAAATAAATTCTTGACTAAAATATACAAAAAAATTATTTTTGATAACTTTTCTATCGTTGAAATAAATCAATTAATAAGGGGAAAATCATGCCTATCACAAAACTTGACCAGATGCTGGACGCATTAAAATCCAAACCGAAAAAAAGAATGGTCGCGGCTTATGCGAACGATGCGCACACAATTGAAGCTGTGAGCAACGCCATCGACAGAGGCATCATCGAAGGTATCTTAGTCGGATCAAAAGCAGAGATCGAGAAAGTCTGCAAAGAAGAAAAAATTGACATCAATAAATTTCAGATCGTGGAAGAAGCCGACGAGATGAAGGCCACATATAAAGCCGTAGAACTCATCAATGAAGGTAAAGCTGATTTTATAATGAAGGGTCTTGTAACTACCGATAAATACATGAAAGCCATACTCGATAAAGAAAAAGGCCTTATGCCTCCGAAAGCCATTCTGACCCACGTTACCGTGATAGAGAACTCCGCTTATCATAAGCTTCTGGTAATATCCGACGTAGCCATTATAGTTCTTCCCGATCTCGAGCAGAAAATCGCCATAACGAACTATGTTATAAAAGTGGCTAAATCTCTCGGAATAGAAACACCTAAGGTCGCTATCCATTCATTCACTGAACAGGTTTCATACAAATATCCTTCATGCTCTGATGCAGCGGTAATTACCCAGATGGCGGATAGAGGACAGATCAAAGGTGCTATAGTTGACGGTCCCTTAGCGCTTGATGTCGCACTTGATAAAGAGAGCGCCCAGATCAAGAAGCTTACAAGCCCTGTCGCAGGGGATGCGGACTGCATCGTCTTCCCGAATATCGAAGCCGGAAATACTTTCTATAAATTCCACACAAAACTTTGCGGCGGAGAGCTTGGAGCGATAGTTGTAGGCGCCAAAGTTCCTGCGGTGCTTTCTTCAAGGGGTGACAGCGTGAAAACAAAACTTTATTCAATAGCCCTCGGAGCGATGAATGCCTAAAGCCGGAAACGGAATGCAGCCTATAACCAGCCTTGACCAGATGGTGGATCATGTCATCAGATCTGGAATAAAGAAAAAGGTTGCGGTTGCCTGCGGAGAGGATCAGAATACTATAAGCGCGATTTATAGAGCTGTAAAATCCGGATTCGCTGAAGCTATTATGGTAGGCTGTAAAAACAAAATAGAGCAGAGAGCAAAAGAGGAACATATAGATCCTTCGATCTTCAACATTATCCATGTCGATCACCCTTCAGACGCTATTGACAAAGCTTTGGAGCTTGTTAAGACCGGCGAAGCGGATGTGCTTATGAAAGGCCTTGTGGGAACAGATGAATTTCTGAAAGCTGTTCTTGATAAAAATAAAGGGCTGCTTCCCCCCAACGCGATAATGAGCTATGTGGCCGTAATGCAGATCCCTGCCTATCATAAACTCCTGTTCGTTTCTGACACCGCTGTACTTCCTTTTCCTGACCTTAAGCAGAAGCTGGCAGAAATAAAATACTGTCTGAAAATGGCCAACGCTTTCGGTATAGAAAAACCTAAAGTCGCTCTGATCGGCGCGAGCGAGAAAGTCAGTCCCAACTTCCCGAACACGATAGATTATTCGGCTATCTGCAAGATGGCTGAAAGAAAGCAGCTTCCCAACTGCATAGTTGACGGACCGCTGGAT
>CALMWI010000324.1 GCA_937873545.1 uncultured bacterium
CACAAATATTCCTCATCAAATATGAAAACGCAGTATGGAAGTTCAAGTTAGAACGGGATAGATCTGCAATCTGTTGATACTCATAATGACGACCAGGTGACTTTTAGTGAAAGTTACGCATGGACTGCCGTTAAACAGTCAGATACTGCCGTTACTTCTTTTTATGATTCCGGTGAAGTCACGCCTAACTACACTTTTCCGATGGGCGTTTATTCATCTTTAGATTATCCTACGCTTGTTTACAATTCTTTCGGAACTATAGCCTCATCAGCCATAGCTAACGGACCAAGTAATAAAGGTATTGTGGGTATTGCAGAAGATCTTTCAATATCTAATAGCGACTTTGCTGTAAGCCTTTCCTTATTTGAAAACAGTATTGCCACAATCCTGGACGATCATACGATCGGAGTCGGTCGTGGTTTTATAAATTTGGGCCCGGGATCATCATTATCCGGTCAAAACATGAACTCGGTTGCTTTATACCCGAATGATGGGATGTCTGCTACGACATTTTTCTTTAATGGTGCGACTGCGAGAAATCTAAACATAGATATGTTCGGATACTCCGAAATCAGTGTATTGACATCTTCTGAGCTTGACAATGTGAAATTAAGGTTCATTGAAAGTATGACAGTGCCGCGTATTTCTTTTCAAGGTTCTTTCAGTGATGCTTCTTTGACATTCAAGGGTAACTCTGAAATAATTTTCGATAACGGATATATAGCAGGAAATTACAGCGATAACAGCTACATAAATATTACAGACGGCAGTATTTTGAAAATGGGAGTTCAAGGATATATAGATAATACTGATTTAAATGTTTACGATTTTGGCATCCTCAATTATTCAAATAATTGTATATTTAACGAATCGGTAATAAATGTAACTAATTCGGGTAAGCTTGTTTATCCGGCGGGTGGCGTATACACGCCCACAGTTGCTATTAACACAAGCCTCGGCGGTCAAATCGTCGTTGATACCGGAGCCAAATTGATCCTGAATACTGCGTCTAAAATCAATCAGCTTGCAGGTTCTAGCATATTATTGAAGGACGGATCGGAACTGGCTGCCGCAGCAGGTTATAACTATGTACTGCCTGCGAGTGCAGCGATTAGTACGTCAGGCATTGTTAAGTTGTCAGGTAATATAAAACAATCATCTTTGTCAACGATAATTGGAGGTACATCATCTGAAATTCATATTACAGCAGGTTCAGTGCTGAATTCCGATGCCGGTTCAAAGATAATTTTAAGACCCATGTCAAAGCTGTATATAGATTACGGAGCAACTTGGAATTG
>CALMWI010000325.1 GCA_937873545.1 uncultured bacterium
GTGAAGATTTCTCTTCCTAGATTATTCTCTATTTCAGACCTTGACCAGAACCTGCCTCCTTCGAGTTCGGTGCTGTCGGGCGTAAGAGGGCCGTCATACACCGTTGTAAAGCTGTAAATATATTCGCGTTCGACGGAAGATTCCCAGATATATTCAGCGGCTTTTTCAGGCGTAAAATCCTTAATCCCGATCTCTTCTTCAGCCTCGCGCTGAAGGCTTAGAAATATGTCCTCGCCGTAAGCAATATGTCCTCCGACAGCCGTATCCCATTTGCCGGGCTGGATCTTCTTGTTCATTGGCCGCTTCTGAAGATATATTTCGCCTTTTGAATTGATCACATGCAGATGAACGACGGGATGGAGATACTTTTTATCGGAATGACAAACGCTTCTTAAAGCTTTGCCGGTTACTTCTCCTTGTTCGTTAACAAGAGGAAGCCATTCTTCCGGATCGGTTTTACTGTTCAAAGTCCTTTACCACCTTTTTTAAAAGTTCCGGGATCGGAAGTTCCTGCGGGCATTTTTCGACGCACTGACCGCAGCTCACGCACAGGGACGCTTTGGCTTTATCGCCCAGAAAGTTCCTGTAATAATTTTTGAATTTATCATCTTTGTAAAGATGGAATCCGTTGTAATATTCGAAGCAAGACGGGATAGACACATTCACCGGGCACGGCAGGCAGTACATACAGCCGGTGCAGCCGATCTTCGAGAGCTTTTTATAAACGGCTGTGGCTTTATCAATGACCTGAAGCTCTTTTTTAGACATCGAATCAGGTTCGGTCATCGAAGCGATCTTCACATTTTCTCTTACCTGACCGTAAGTACTCATTCCCGAAAGAACGGTCACAATTTCCGGAAAATTCCATACCCAGCGCAGAGCCCATTCGGCCGGAGATCTTTCAAATCCCGAATTACCATATAATTTTATCACATCTTCAGGAGGGTTCTGAGCAAGCCTGCCGCCTCTCAAAGGCTCCATCACGATCACCGAAAGCCCTTTTTCAGCGGCGTATTTCAGACCTTTCAGTCCGGCCTGATACTGCCTGTCAAGATAGTTGAACTGGATCTGGCAGAAAGTCCAGTCGTAGTCGTCAACTATCTGATAAAAATGCTCAATATTTCCGTGGAATGAAAATCCGGCATTTTTTATTTTACCTGACTTTAACAGTTTATCAAGAAGTTCCAGCACTCCGAATTCCTTCATCTTTTTCCAGCTTGCGCCGTTCAGGGCGTGAACCAGATAATAATCTATATGATCCGTGCGCAGATCCTTAAGCTGCTCATTGAATATCCGCATCATATCTTTCGGTTCTTTAACCTGCCATGGCGGCAGTTTCGTTGCTATTTTAACTTTATTTCTCAGTCCGTCCTTTTCTAGCAACCTGCCGAGGAATTCCTCGCACTTTCCGCCGTGATATATCTTTGCCGTATCAATATAGTTAACCCCCTTGCTTATTGCATACCGGATATGCTTTTCAGCCCTGATCTCGTCAATTTCCCCGCTTTTTAGCTGAGGCAGTCTCATCGCTCCGTATCCGAGTATAGATATTTCATCTCCGCTTTTCATCTTTCTGTAAAGCATAAAAACTCCTAAATTACAACTTTTCCGTTCTTGATAACTTTTCTGACGAGGTTCATGCCCATGCTGTAGGGAAGTTCG
>CALMWI010000326.1 GCA_937873545.1 uncultured bacterium
TCCCCCTTTGAGAAGGGGAGACCTAGAAAAAAATCTTTGTTCTTTTGTCTTCCCAGACCATTCCTGATTATCCCTTTTCGTTAATATGTAAAATACGCAAATCCTGTGGTTTTTACAATAGCCCGTTATAGTGATCGTGTTTTTTTTCTCAGTTCAGATTCGATCCTGAAATATTCATTCCTTACAGCATCTATTTCGACAACTGAAGTTTTATCGAATAAAAAATCTTTTTTAATTGGCATTTCAAGCTCATTCACGCTGAAGTTTATAAAATTCTTCAGGCTATCTCCTATCTGATAGTATCTCAGTATCTGGAGTATCCTGAGCCCGTCGATCTTCTCATGACAGGCACGGACAAAAAGCTTCTCGGTCTTGAAATTCTTACGCAATGGCTCCCATATATTCTCGCCGAACGATCTCTGAATGAATTCATCAATCGGTGTTTCACAGTCTGCTTTAAACAGCTTGGGAAAAAGTTTGCAGGTCTCCCCTATTCTTTCAAATCCTTCCTTATCGTAGAAAGGATAGCTGTCCCAATCCCCGCTTTTGCCTTTTGTGACCGCCGGCCCGGTTCCGAAAGGCACTCTGTCCGATTCTCTTGCTGAAGGATAAACCGTCTCGTCATTCCATAACAGTATTTCGCCTGCTTTTTTCATCCTGTTCACGAAGTAAAAATCCTCGCCGGCTTCTTTGGGCGTGATCCCGCTTATTTTTCTATAACCTTTTACTTTGAACGATATAGCCGAACCCAGTGCGGAAAACGCGTACGGAGAATCTATCAGAAGCAGATTGATCAGATAATACCGCATATATAGCTCATACCTGAGAATCGCTCTGTCATGTGTGTCATTTCCCGTCAGCTTGTGATAATACGGATTCGTTAGAAGCAGAGCTTTTTTATTATTTATGAACTGCTTCCTGACCGACGAAACAAAACCGGGTCTGATCCTTGTATCCGCATCAAGACTGATTACGATATCATCATCTTCCGCAAGCCGATCGATAGCTTCAAAAATCTCTTTTCTCGCATACCCGACACCATTCTGCCTGCCTTTCCAGCCTTTACCGGGAGAAGATCTGTCGATCAAACTTATATTTAGATCTTTTACCGATCCGAGATAATCCATTGTTTTCGTATTGTTTTCGCATATATTCACCTTCTGAATATCGTTCCGCCATTCTTCAGGATTATTCACGCAGATAAATATATGAAACTCTTTAAATGTCTGAGCTTTCAGATCATTGATCAGATCAGGAAGATTATCATGCTCATTGAGAGCGGGTATCGCGATGAAAATTTTCATAACTTTTATCATTGTTTTTACACCTTGATAAATGTACTATTATATGTTAGAATAAAAAACTAAAAAATATAGGAGTAATTTTATGGCAAAGATCACACTGAAAGGAAATCCGATAAACACTAACGGCAGCCTTCCGAGAAAGGGATGCAAAGCAAAAAACTTCGTACTCGTGACGAACAAACTGGAAAGGGTCAGCCTTGAGAACTACAAAGGTTCAAGGCTCGTTCTGAATATTTTTCCGAGCCTCGACACGCCTACATGCGCAATGTCCGTCAGGCAGTTCAACAAGCTTGCTTCAGAGATGAAGAATACGAAAGTTCTGTGCATTTCAAGAGACCTGCCTTTCGCACAGGCCAGATTCTGCGGAGCTGAAGGCTTAAATAATGTTATTACGCTTTCAGATTTCGCGACCGGCGCGTTCGGTTACGATTACGGTCTTGAAATTATTGACGGTCCGCTGGCAAATCTTCACGCCAGAGCGGTTATTGTGCTTGATGAAGATCATAAGGTGATATATACGGAACTTGTGCCTGAGATCGCTCAGGAGCCTGATTATAAAAAAGCTATTGAAGCGCTTAAATAAAGGAATTGCTGATGAAAGATTTTAATTTTCCCGACCTGATCAAAGGTCTGCCCCGCGCTGACATCACCTTCAAAGGAATTAAAGGATGGCTTTCGCAGGGGCCTGACCATCAGATCGTTTTCATGGATATCGAGCCCATCGGCGAAGTCGCGGATCATTCGCACGGCGAGCAGTGGGGCGTGGTTCTCGAAGGCGAAATGGACCTAAAAATCGGCGGAGTTACGAAAACTTACCGAAAAGGCGACTCATACTATATCGGAGACGGTGTAGTGCACGGGGCATCTTTTAAAAAACGGACTTTCGTGATGGATATGTTCAGACAGAAGGACAGGTATAAGGTAAAAAGTGAATAACATAATTATTTCTTCGATAAACAACAGCTCATTTTTCAGGCTGATCCTCTCTTCCCCTGACAATAAGTCCGGCGACCTGAACAAGATCACCGTCCGTCTTATTAAAATTAAAGACGAACCTAAACTTTCATTTTTATACAGCCACAAAACCAAAGACATCACCAAAAACTTCTTAATCGAAGACGGGATCGCTCATATCTCCGAGCTTTTTAAAAACACATTAACAATGTGCGTAATATTTACATCCGAGAACGATTTTTCGTTCAGACGCACAAAGAAAGGCAAAATTCTGTATAAAATATCTAAACCCGCCCATTCTGAAGAGGATTTTTCAACGGATCATAATCTGAAAAAGAAAAGAATGATCGGTATTGAAAACAATATTTATCTCGAAAGACTTGGACTGATCAGGAACGGGAAAGTAATTGAAGGGATGTCAGGCAAATTCAGGCAGATCAACAGATTCGTTGAGACCGTTGACGGACTTCTCGACGAATCGGGTTTGAATACCAAAAATGAAATAAATGTTTACGATATGGGCTCCGGAAAAGGATATCTCACCTTCGCGGTTTATGATTTTCTTGCGAATGAACTTAGAAAAAAGGTTAATATAACAGGTGTCGAGTTCAGACCTGATCTTGTCGGTTTATGCAATAAGATTTCCGAAGAATGCGGATTTTCCGGATTGAAATTTACTTCGGGAAATATTTCAGATACAGTAATCGAAAGAGCTGACATCCTCATCGCTCTTCATGCCTGCGATACGGCTACGGACGATGCCATTTACAGCGGTATAAAAGCCGATGCCGGAATAATTGTAGTTTCCCCGTGCTGCCACAAGCAGATCAGAAAGCAGCTCAATATTGAAAATGAGCTGAAAGAGATTACAAAGCACGGAATTTTAGAAGAGCGCTTCGCGGAAATGATTACCGACACGCTGAGGGCTCTTATGCTCGAAGCTTACGGCTATAAAACACACATTTTTGAATTCATTTCTGATGAACACACTCATAAAAATATTATGATAACGGCTGTTAAGAAAAAGAAAACTGCCGACCTTTCATCATATCTTGAAAAGATCGGCAGTTTAAAAAAATTATTCGGTATAAAAAAATTCTATCTCGAGGATTTATTCAGGCACGGAGATCAATCTTAATTCCCGGCTTTTTCTTTTTCCATCTTTCTTTTGGCCACATCATAACTTATGACGCATCTGAACCCCACTCCTCCTGTCGAATTTGAGATGTCCATAGCTGATCGCGCATAAGTTTTGCACTGTTCCTCTTTTGAGAACCATGAACCGCCTCTTGGTATCCTGACTTTACCGAATCCGGCATTCGGTTTCTTGTTGCCGGGATATGCGTCAAGAACACCGTAAACCCATTCCGCGGCATTACCTGACAGGTCGTAGATACCCCTGCTGTTGGCCCTATAACTTTTAACCGGTGCCGGTTTGCCTTGTGACATTCTAAGACCATACCTTGCCTTTTCAGGAGTTATGGAATTACCTGTAGCATATTCGTAATTCTGACTGTCTTTTGCAGCGCACTCCCATTCCACTTCGGTGGGCAGTCTTTTTCCCGCCCATTTCGCATATTCCAGTGCGTCGTAATAATCAACATCCACCACCGGCTGACTCGGATCGTTAAAGTTCCTGTCTTTCATATGGGCCATACTGCCCATAGGTTTATATCCTGTTGCCTTCAGAAATTTCTCGAACTGCGCGTTAGTTACTTCAGTTTCATCCATATAGAATGCCTGAACTTTTGTCTTGTGAGCAGGTTTTTCGATATCTGATCCCTTGTCGCTGCCCATTATAAATGTCTGAGCCGGTACAAGAACCATTTTCTTATTATCTTTTGCATAATAAAACCTCTCATCCATCGCCCTTACTTTTTTAAGCTTCTGAGCCTTGTCCGCATCTGAATCAGTTTTATAAAAAGTAGTATCCTGAGGCACGAATTTTTTCTTGGTTTCATCCGGCGATATGTTATAGAAAGATTCACTATCCTGCGAAATCAGCTTTCCGGATAACATTAGTAAACTTAAGAACACTAAAAGAAGATTTTTCATTTTTTACCTTATTTTATAACCCTGAGATTATCTGTATTTACTTTATATCCGCCTGAAACCATTACATAATTCTGATATAGTGTTGAAGTATCGGTTATTTTAGCCATGAACCAGTCATGGGTTCTAGCGTATTCCTGATTTTCAGGTCTGACATATCTGTCTCCCTTACCGTAATCGAATATTATCATCACGGCACCCATTTTTATATCGGACGGCTCAGCTATTCTTGTCTGCCAGAAATGTGAGGTCCAGACTTCTTTTCCGTCTTTTACATCCATGAATTTGGCTTCGTTTTTGGTTTCCGGAGTAGGAGCCTGCAGCATTTTAGCCAGATCCACGCGGATCCATCCTGATTCCAGCTCTCTGTCCGAGTAGAAATAATCGTCAGCCTGAATAAAGTGCGTATCGCCTGCCCCGCCGCCAAAAGTTCCGGGAGCGCCAGTACTGCTGCTTACACCCGTATTAGCGCTGATCCTGTTCATGCTGTCGGACATATCGGCCACATTTCTTAAAGCCATAGTGGGTGCGCATCCCGTCATTGTCAGCATAAGGAACGCTGCAAGTGCCAATATTATTTTTT
>CALMWI010000327.1 GCA_937873545.1 uncultured bacterium
ACAAAAATGATCGCAAAGCTCGTAAAGGCTGTCAAGATCGTGCGAACTGATAAGAATAGTCTTGTTCTTTGAAAGATTTAGATATTTTAAAGCGGAGATTATGTCTATTCTTTCTTTCAGATCGAGTGAATTTAAAGGTTCATCGAGAATAAGAACTGAAGGATTATTTATTAGCGACAGTGCGAATAGAGCTTTTTTTTGCTGACCGGCCGAAAGAGATTTTAAGTTTTTGTTTTTGATACTTGTGCAGAATGTAGAAGCAATGATATCATCTATCATTTTTTTTGAAGCCACAACTCCAGACATTAATGACACAGCTTTCATATTGCGGTACAATGACATACGGTCATAATATCTGCATTCGTCTATCATGAACCCGATTTTATCATTACTGATCTTTTCCACTTCCCCGCTATTATGGTCTGTAATACCGAGAATTACTTTGAACAGTGTAGTCTTTCCACAACCATTGGGTCCAATCAATGCTGTAACAGAATTTTTGGCTACGCACAGATTGAGTCCGGAAAGTACATTGTTATCACCATATTTTTTTGAAACATTCTTCATCTCTATAATATTTTCATTCATAAATACAACCTTCCGGATTCGAATTTTCGAACAATACCAATAGTAAAGAAGTTAAAGCAAATTATCAAGAAATAATAGAGATAATGAATAAAATGATATATCAAGCCTTGACTTGTAACCAACAATAGCATATAATTAATGTTCTAAGGGGAGCTTTGAAATGAAAAGATTTTGGATACTACTGATTCCGTGCTCAATATTTGCGAGAGTGTTCCTGATCAGCGACATGAACTTCAACTCAAGGAGCTTAGGAATGCGGAATTCGGATTTTGCCGTCGTCTCACAATATGTAAATCCCTTTAGCAATCCTGCTTTTCTGGCAATGAATTCAGATATGCATTTTTCTTCGACATACTTAAATCATTTCGAAGATATAAATTCAGGCAGTTTATCTTTCGTTTATCCTGACCTTTTAATTACAGGATCATCGACAGCTTTTTCATTAAGCGCTGTTGATTACGGCAGTTTTTCAGATGTTGAAACAGGATTTGAATATAATCCTTATGATGTAATGCTTACAGTTTCTCAGGGACTGATGTATCGTAATGTTTTGTTCGGAGCGAATCTGAAGTATGTTTATTCTTCAATTACTTCCCGATACGACTCGGGCGGATTTATTGCCGATGTAGGATCTCTGTATCGTTTTTATGATGGTAAAATGGCTATGGGAGCGGGATTATTCGATGTAGGTTTTCAGACTGACGAATATTATGGATCTACAGAAGAAATTGATTCTCATATAAGAACAGGTATCAGTTATGAACTTGAAAAGCTGCCCTTAAAACTGTGCTTTCAGTATGATTATTACTTTAGTGAATTTTCGAGATATGCGATAGGGCTGGAGCTCGATGCGAAAAAGAATCTTACTGTAAGAGCGGGTTATGACTTTAGCGGAACTGAAAAAGAGATCGGGGCAAATGATAAAATCGAGAAATTCGGGGGTCTTTCTTTGGGTACTTCGATATTAATTGATGCATTCGGATTTGATTTTTCGTATATTATCAACGGAGAGCTTGACGCGGAACTCTGTGCGACTCTCGATATACAGATATCGGAAATATTTAAATAGAAGAAAGGAGAAGTAAATGCCAAGCGTAAACAAAGTATTCTTGATCGGGAATCTGGGTAAAGATCCTGAAGTGAAATATACACCGAGCGGAGTTCAGATCGCAAAATTCTCACTAGCAACAAGCGAAAGAGTTAAAAAGGGCGAGAACTGGGAAGAAAAAACCGACTGGCACAATGTAGTTCTTTTTGCGCGTCAGGCTGAGTATGCAAAAGAATATCTGAAGAAAGGCATGACGGTTTTTATTGACGGCAAGATCTCTACCAGAACATGGGATGACGAGAACGGAGTCAGGAAATACATTACCGAAATAATCGGAAATGTCGTAAAGAATTTATCGGTTAAAAGGGATGACGGGAATCATGACCACGAAGCATCTGAGCAGGAAAACAATATACCCGAAAAGGATAGCGACCCGGTGGATGACCTGCCATTCTAGAGTTTAAAAGAAATAAAAAAAGCGGGAATTTCCCGCTTTTTTTATTCATACAATTTTACCTAGAAATTATATTTTACAGTTGCACCGACTTTCATCTGCATATCCGTTGCAGGCTCTCTATCTTCTGTAAAATTTAGAGGATTGCTTGCAGTGTTATAAACAAAATTGTCAGTAGGAACAAAAAATGCGATATAAGGAAGTAACTGCATACTGTCATAAAGCACGATTTTAGCTTTAAGATCTATTTCCCATGCAATGAACATATCGTCATTGATTGATTCTTGAGGATCAAATACATTCATTACTTTTTCGTAACTCTGATCATTTAAAATAAATCCGAATCCGCCTGTGAAAGTAATGTTTTCTTTGTATTTCCAATCAGCAAAAACTGATGGAACAACAACACCCAACTGGAATCCGTTAGATGATGTAAAAGAGTTCATAGGGTTGTGAATGGAAATCCCGTTTGCGTCTTCATTTATGATCTCAAGGCCAGTATCATAGA
>CALMWI010000328.1 GCA_937873545.1 uncultured bacterium
CTGACGGAAGCTTAATCTTTTCGTTCTTTTCAAATTTATCTATAACTTCCTTCTGCCTCTTTATATAACCTTCATACTTTATGATCGTTTCAGCCTGCTTAAGCTCATAATACGAATAATCTTCTTTTAAGACAAGCACCTTTGAATCCAGGAGCATATCAATTGTTACTGACGGTCTTTTGATCAGCCTTAAGATATCTGACCCTTCTTCTGTAGGCTCAAGCGAATTTTTCTGCTGAAATTCATTAAGTTTCTCTTTCTTAACCTTTATTTTTGAAAAGACTTCAGGCAGTTTTGCAATTTTTTCAAGTCTGTCCTCAAGATATTTGATCTCGGATCTTTTTAAAAGTTTAAGCTGTCCGGCATATTTCAAAAGCCGCGAATCCGCGTTGTCGTGTCTGAGTTCGAGCCTGTGTTCCGCTAAGGATGTGAACATCCTGTAAGGCTCTCTAATGTCTTTTGTGATAAGATCGTCTATCAGAACGCCGATATAAGCCTCGTTCCTGCCTAATATAAAGGGCTCTTTACCGCTGATCTTTAATACAGCGTTGATCCCCGCCATCAGTCCCTGCGCCGCAGCCTCTTCATAACCTGATGTGCCGTTGATCTGTCCGGCGAAATATAAATTTTCCACATTCCTGGTTTCAAGCGTCAGTTTTATCTGATAAGCAGGGAAATAATCGTATTCTATGGCATAGGCCGGTCTGACAAAGTGGGCTTTTTCCAGTCCCTTAACAGTTCTCATCGCTTTTTTCTGTATCTCTACAGGCAGGCTTGATGAAAAGCCGTTTATATAATATTCGTTAGTGTAAAGCCCCTCAGGCTCAAGAAACAGTCTGTGTGATATTTTATCCCTGAAACGGTTTACCTTATCCTCGATCGACGGGCAGTACCTCGGTCCCGTTCCTTTGATCTGGCCTGAAAAAAGCGCCGTTTTATGTAGATTTTCCCGGATGATATCATGAGTCGTTTCGTTCGTATTCGTCATAAAGCACGGCGTTTGTTTCAAAAACGCTTTTTTATGCCTGAACGAAAATGGTATTATGTGCTCGTCTGAACCGTGAACTTCAAGACCCTCAAAGTTTATCGAATACGCTGCTATCCTTGGAGGAGTTCCTGTCTTGAGTCTTCCCGTCTCGAACCCGTGGTCTTTCAGTTTTTTTGAAAGGCTGTCGGCCGATTTCTCCCCGAGTCTGCCTGAAGGTATCTGCTTCTTGCCAATATGAATTACGGCTCTCAGGAATGTTCCTGAACAAATGATTGCCGCTTTAGTATGGATAATTCCGTTTATCTCTGTTTTTACCGACCTCAAGACATTGTTCTTTATGATAACATCAGTAGCTTCATCCTGAATGATATCAATATTCTTATGAGCCTCGAGCTGATCTCTCATGAAAGTTGAGTATTCCTTTTTGTCCGACTGGACTCTCAAAGCCCATACCGCCGGCCCCTTTGATGAATTAAGGGTCTTGAACTGTATTCCCGTCCTGTCTGCCGCAACTCCCATCAGCCCGCCTAAGATGTCAATTTCTTTTACGAGATGGCTTTTTGCCAGCCCTCCGATCGCCGGATTGCATGACATCTGGGCGATGTGATCCACAGTCTGCGTGATCAGCAGAACTTTTTTACCCATTTTAGCCGAGATCCACGCCGCTTCAACCCCTGCGTGACCCCCGCCGATAACCGTTATATCATAATCTCTGTGCATTTATTTACTGTCCATTTTCCAAACGCCCTTCCAGTCTGTTGGAGGTTCTTTTATCATTAGTTCGCATCTTTCACGCATGACCTCAGATGATCTGTCGCCGAATTCGCTGACAATCTCTTCGAAGATCGCATAGGCCGCCTTGAAATTACCTTTTCTGTATATTTTTAAAGCTTCAGAATATTTTTCGGCTTTTTTCAAGATTTTTTCGTCTATC
>CALMWI010000329.1 GCA_937873545.1 uncultured bacterium
ACCGTATTCAGATACCGAAAGCAAATCTCGAAGGCGATCCACAGAGCGGAAACGCTACCGATTCAAGCGTCAAAGCCGATTATAACTATACCGCGACCGTTGACACCACTTTTGATACTGAAATGCAGGTCGAGTATATCGCAGATGTAACGGCTTATCCGCCGCTATACTGGGGCTGGGTTGACGATCCTGCGGCTATTGATCTAACCACAGATCATCTCGAAGAAATGACAAATTATCTAGGAAATATCAAAGTACCTACAAAACCTGCGGGATCATGGTATTTTGTAATTTGCACACCTGACACAGAACCGAGCATAACCAGCTTAATCAATACCGATACAGGGCTTTCCGAGCTTGCTGACTATGCGGAAGCGGTCGCAACTCAGGAACTTGTAACCGGTGTCGATTATCATGTCAACGCTTCGGCTAATACAATCACTATCCCTACAACAGCAGAAATATTTATAATCAACAGATAAACAGGGCATGGGCAGGTCTGAAATATGATCTGCCCTAAGTTTTTAAACTAAAATGAGAGAGGCAAAACGATGAATGAAAAATTGAGACAGGAAATTAAAAAAGAACTGACAATGGATCCGGTTCTTACAAAAGAAGGGAAATGGGTAAGGCTCGGAAATACGAAACTTGAATTTCTGGTCAGACCTGCTACAGCACACAACAAAGAATTTCAGAAAATTCTTTTACAGGATGAGAATTATAAAATTTTCGATACACTCAGAGCTAACCCGGACGCTTTAAAAGAAGAGCCGGGACTTATTAAAAAAGCCGCGTCAATCATTCTCGGAACTATAATCCTTGACATAAGAAAAGACGGCGTGAGTAAAGAAGAGCTTGGCAGCCTTGAAGTTGATGATCTCGTTTGGATTATGCAGGATTTCGAGACTGATTTTGTCAGCGTTTTAATGCACTCAATGAATAGAAAAAACTTTACCGCAATAACGGACGAACAAGAAAAAAACTGATCGAGGGTCTGATATGGGAACTCAATTTCGGAGAGGAAGCAAAAAATCTGGAAGTAATGGAAGCCAGTTATCAGCGCATCCCGGATCATCTTCGAAATCCTATCAGGCCAAAGGAAAACTTACTTCTGCTATGGCGGTTATTTTGGGAGCTGAACACGGAAAGGCAATATTTCAATACTGGATTATCTCAGAGAATACCGGTGTCAAAAATACAGACGGCTCTTACGAGTTACGGCTTTGCAGATTACGAGGCAGAACACTTAAAACAAGTCTTAATTGCTATGGACAGGAGTTATTGTGATTTCGATGAATCACGGATTAGACAAGCTCGCGAGCGACTTAAAACAGCTGCAGAAAAACATAGACAGGAATAGTGTTACAGTCGTTCGTAAAACAGCTATAAATATCGGGTCTAGTATTATAATGGGTACGCCTTGGGACACCGGAAAAGCAAGAGGCAACTGGCAGCCTAGCTTAGACACTCCGATATTATCAGTAATAGA
>CALMWI010000330.1 GCA_937873545.1 uncultured bacterium
CTCCGTTGCCGATAAGAGGTATGGAAATACTTTTTTTTACTTCACGAATATAGTTCCAATCTGACTTTCCGTCAAATTTCTGGGCTTTTGTGCGGGGGTGGAGTGTCATCATCCTGATTCCTGACTCTTCAAATATTTTTGCGGTCTGAAAAATATTGATCGTTGAACTGTCCCAGCCCAGCCTCGTTTTAGCGCTTACAGGAATATTTACAGCCCTGACTACACTTTCGCAGATTTTAGCGACAAGAGGCAGATTTTTTAAAAGAGCGGCACCGCTGCCGTGACCGGATACGGTAGGTGCGGGACAACCGAAATTAATGTCGATCAGTTCCGGTCCCAGATCTTCCACAATTTTTGCTGCTTCCGCCATATTCTCGGGTTTATGACCGAATATCTGGATAGCAACGGGTCTTTCTTCCTCAAGTATCCGGATTTTATTAATGGTCTTTTTATTTTCATGAATAACTGCATCCGAATTAACAAATTCCGTGAACATAAGCGAAGGGTTCATTTCCTTCATCATGAGCCTGAAAGGAATATTGGTATAACCGTCCATCGGAGCCAGAATAACAGGTCTGTTTTCTAAGAAGAGACCATCAATTTTTATAGTCATCGCCTTTGCTTTATAAATTGTTTTATCGTTAAATAATTAATATCTCTGTATTTACTAAATGCTTCGCTTGAAAGAAATTTATAGCAGTCCTCGTTACCTTCAACCACTATAAGAATGTCTTTGCCACTCAAAGCTTCAACGGATATTCTTTCAAATCCTAGTTCGAGAGATTTAAGATCGTTGAAATATTCCGGAGAACTTAAAAACGGGATCTTATATTCATCACACAAAAGCTCTGAATATGAATTCGATCCTGTTTCACTTTCTACATAGAACAGGTTTTTGTTCGACAATTTCTTAAAAAACAAATCCATAGTCTCATAATCGGCTATAACTTTAGAACCTTTAAAGTTTATTATACCTGCCGCGTCCGGAAAAATACCCGACATTTTTTCAAAAACTATATCAGTTGTAAGCTTATTCATGCCTTTTAATATTTTTACAGGGTTTTCTTTATCTATATTTCCGACATCAGGCTCCATTGGCAGACATATCAGAATTTCCCTGTTATTTTTTTTTGCCTCATTAATTATAAAATCCCTTGCCCAAGCAGGCGGATTGTTCGGTAGAATAGACACGGATAAAGCAAGCGGCAGTGATAGAAGATTCTTTACCCATTCTTTTCCCCAGTCGTTA
>CALMWI010000331.1 GCA_937873545.1 uncultured bacterium
AATAGCTATATTCGAGACAGGAAAAGTATTCGGATACGATAATTCCGGTATAACAGAACATAATTCTGCCGGTGTTCTTCTGACCGGTATAAGAAGGCTCCAGTCATGGAATGATCCCGAATCGGCTTACGATTTCTATGACATTAAAGGGATTGCCTCAGCCTTCTTCAGAGCGCTGAGCAAAAATACTCCTGTGTTCAGACAGGATGATATACCTGTTTATTTTGACAGAGAAAGATCACTTTCTCTATATATCGGCGATAAAAAGATCTGCACTTTCGGCGCTGTTTCTGAACAGGTGCTTAATATTTTTGAGATAAAACAGGATGTTTTCTGTATGGAAGGTGATATAGAAGATATCGGAGCTGCTGTTGCAGTTGACACATTCGGCATAAAAGAACTTTCGAAGTTCCCGAAAGTCATAAAAGATATCTCGGTCCTTCTGGACATAAATGAAAATGCCGCGACCGTTGAGAATTATATCAGAAAAATTACCGGCGCAATAATGACCGATATTTCTGTGGTCGATACATACAGAGGCGAACAGGTGGGCAGCGGAAAAAAATCATATACTTTCAGGATGGGATTCCAGTCGTACGAAAAAACTTTAAACGATAAAGATATTGAGAAACTTTTAGAAAAAATAATCAGCGGTCTTAAAAAAGACCTTAACCTTGAAATAAGATAAAAATGAGGATGCTTTATGGATTATAAAGACATTAAGGAAAAAATCGCCCTCGCTGCGAACAAGATCAAAAGTCTGCAGAGCGATCTGAAAGAAAAAGATTCAAAAATTGCAGAACTTAACTCAGAGATCGATGAATTAAAGAAAAGCAGTCAGATCCTGAAAGATGAGAATGCTAAGATCAAATCGGAAAATGAAAAACTTTCGCGCGACAACCAGAAAGTCGTAAGCGAGATCGAGGAAAAATTCGCAGAACTCGATGCACTGCTTTCAGAGGATCAACCCGAAGTGAAAAGCAAACCTGCGGCTAAAAAAGAAGAAAAAAAGGAAGATAAGAAAAAACCTGAAGACAATTCGGATGTCGAATCTGAACTCGAAGAACTCGACAGGCTTTTGTAAACTGAAATATTTATGGCATCGTCAATTAAAGTAAATATCCTGGGAGAGGAATTTCCCGTAAAAGTGAACACTGATCAGGAAGAGTATATCAGGGAAGTCGTTCAGTACGTAATAGATAAGATGGAGGAGGCTAAAACCATAACAAAGGAAAACTCCACCAAACGAATCGCTGTACTTGCGGCTTTGAATATAACTGCCGAATTTTTGAAAAGAGATAAAAATTACAGGGACAATGTCTCTGATATAGAAAAAATTCTGAGTGATATTGATATTTAGAATGTTAAGGATTCCGGCTCTTTTATGTAGTAGTATCAAAAATAAAAATAAGGGTTTCGTCATGAAATATCGCGCCATAAAGCCTCTTCCGATGAAAAATGCGGCCCTCTTTAGGGTAGTGGACTATGAAACGATCTGCACGATCCCCAACTTTCCAAAGTAGTTGCTTCTACTCTAAGAGCCGGATAATATTTTACTTTAATCGAACATATAAGCCATAAAAGATCATAAAACCAATGCGGGCTTAAGTCCGTTTAATATAAATCTTAAGGAGTATGCAAATGGAACTAATGACAACAATAATAATTTTCGCGATATCTATACCGGCGGCGTTCATCCTCGGTCTTTTATTTTTTAAATGGAGAACGGAAAGCAAGATCGGCAGAGCTAAAAATCACGCCGAGCAGATAAGGTCGGAAGCTAGAAAAGAAGCTGAAATGATCCTGAAGGATTCACAGGCCAATATTCTTAAGGAAGAGATCAAACTTAAAGATCAGATATCCAAAGAAAAGGATAAATTCGAAGATGAAATGAGAAAGAAAGAGGGCGAGATATTTAAAGAACAGCTTCAGATCAAGGATAAGGAAAACAACATTAAGCAGCAGCTCGAGGAAATTGTAAAAAAAGAAAAAGAGATCAAAAGCAGCCAGCAGTCTATCGAAGACAAGAAGAAGTTTCTTGAAGCTAAACAGGAAGAAGTTGACGCGAAGCACAAGGAAGCTCTTGAAAAACTTCAGAAGATTTCCGGACTGACTAAAGAAGAAGTTATCGAAGAATTAAAAAACCAGCTGATCAATGACGCTAAGAACGGCGTGGCTAAGATGGTTAAGGATATAAAAGACCAGGCCAGAGAAACAGCCGATAAAGAAGCTAAAGAAATAGTAGTGGGCGCTATTCAGAGAACTGCGGCGGATCACAGTGCCGATACCACGCTTTCTGTTGTGAACCTTCCGAACGATGAGATCAAAGGAAGAATAATCGGAAGAGAGGGAAGGAATATCAGATCGTTCGAACAGGCTACCGGAATTGAGGTTATCGTGGATGATACACCGGGAGCGGTAGTTCTTTCGGGATTCGACCCGTACAGAAGGGCAATAGCAAAAAATGCGCTTGAAAAACTGATCCAGGACGGTCGTGTTCATCCCGGAAAGATAGAAGAGATCGTCGAAAAATCTAAAAAAGAGCTTGAGAATGAAATAAAAGAGCTCGGTCAGGATACGGTCATGGATCTCGGAGTTCACAATCTTAATCCTGAGCTTATAAAACTGATCGGAAGGCTCAATTACAGAACAAGTTACGGTCAGAATGTACTTCTGCACTCTATCGAATGCGCTAAATTGTGCGGACTTATGGCGGCGGAACTTGATTACGATGTAAAACTGGCTGTGAGAGCCGGACTGCTGCATGATATCGGTAAAGCTGTTGATCAGTATCAGGAAGGTACGCATGTTGAGCTTGGAATTGAACTGGCCAAGAAATATAAAGAACATAAAATCATAATAAACGCCATCGCATCTCATCATGAAGATGCTCCGATAATGCATCCGATAGCTTCATTAGTTATGGCCGCTGACGCCATTTCATCATCAAGACCCGGTGCAAGGAGAGAGACTCTCGGCAACTATCTGCAGAGACTTGAGAAACTTGAAGCTGTCGCCATGGGCTATGATGGAGTTACAAAATCCTACGCTATTCAGGCCGGAAGAGAGATCAGAGTCCTTGTCGAGAACGAGCAGGTTGACGATGCAAGAGCAGATATGCTCGCGAGCGATATAGCTGAAAAAATTCAGAACGAAATGAAATATCCGGGACATATCAAAGTTACTGTAATAAGGGAATACAGAGCGAGCAGCATAGCCAAATAACCTTAAAAGGAAATGATGGAAACTAAAATACTTTTCATCGCGGATGTGGTCGGAGAGCCGGGAATGAACATACTGGAAAAAGCTCTCCCCAGGCTTCGTATGAAATTCAGTCCCGATCTGATCATCGTAAACGGCGAGAATACCCGTGCAGGAAAAGGTTTATCGGAAGGTCTTGCGCGAAAATATTTTCAGCTCGGAATAAATGTGATCACAAGCGGTAATCATATCTGGGATTTTGCGGCTTTTCATAATACGCTCAATAATCCCGCTTATACCAACATCATCAGGCCAATGAATTATCCGGAAGGCGTTCCCGGCAGAGGTTTTTATCTGACGACAGCATCGAACGGCGCAAAGGTCTGCGTGATCAACCTGCAGGGAAGGACTTTCATGGCGCCTATTGACTGCCCGTTCAAGAACATTAGGGAATTCATATCAAAAATGAATTCACAGGCTAAGATCACGATAGTTGATTTCCATGCGGAAGCTACAGCGGAAAAGATCACGATGGGCAAATACCTTGACGGATATGCTACGGCCGTGATAGGCACCCATACACATGTTCAGACAGCGGATGATGAGATATTTCCCAAAGGAACGGCTTTTATTACCGATGCAGGCATGACAGGTCCGTTCGACGGAGTGATCGGTATGAAAACGGAAACCGCCCTGAACAGATTCAGATTCCAGACACCTTTCAAGTATGAAATAGCGGAAGGGGACGAAAGGTTCAACGGCGTTTTTATCGTCGCCGACAGCGATACAGGCCGTGCTGTTTCTATTGAAAGACTGAATTTCAAAGCCAATGAAATATAAGATCAATAACGGGAGGGTTGTATGAAACGAGCATTTTTATTTATCGCGCTGATGGTAATATCGGCATTCGGAATGACCTTGTTCAGCGGAGATCCCGAAATACAGAAAACCGCGGATCCTAAAACGATCGCGGAGAATAATAATATTTTCATGATGAAAGCTTACAGGCTTCTGACAGATAAGGACGACAATATTTTTATTTCGCCTTACAGCATAACCTCTGCTCTGGCAATGACTTACGCGGGAGCAGCCAATAAGACCGAAACCGAAATGGGTACGGCGCTTGAATTTTCAGGTAACAATATCAACTTCCATGAGAATTTCGGAAAAGTCACATCTGGCATCAACGAAGTTCAGGCGAAAGGAGCGATTCAATTGAGCATCGCGAACAGTCTGTGGCTGGCGGAAGGATTCAAATTCACAGATGAATTCTTAAGAATAAATAAAACATTCTACAAAGCA
>CALMWI010000332.1 GCA_937873545.1 uncultured bacterium
CGATATTGCTAAAGCTAAAGAGATCGGCATTGACCTTTCGGATAAAAGAAAGTCGGAAAAGACGGGTCTTGAATATATTCAGGCTGATAATATTGAGATCGGTATCGGCGGCCTTGTGCTTCATGATCAGCCGTTCAAGGTGATAGACACGCAGCAGCTTACTTTGTTCACGGGCAGGGAGATCTCGGGAATTCTCGGTTTTGACGTTCTGAACGATGCAGTGATCAGGGTTGGATACGGAGACAGCTCTTTCGCATTTTACGATAAAGAAAAATTCAGTTATAGCGGGAGCGGTGAGATAATTAAGCTGGATATAAGAAACAAATGGCCTGTAATACCGGTCAGGGCATTTCAGAAGAATTCAATGAGCAAAGATTATGAGCTGATCGTTGATACCGGTTCCCTTACTTCGCTATCGCTTTTTGACGGGGCACTGGCAGTTTACGATGAGACTGTTTCATCAGGAATATCGGTCGGTATTAACGGCGTGGGCGGAGCCGGTCGTATCGGAAGGCTTGAAAGCTTATCTTTTGGAAAGACCGTGATCAGAAATATCCTCGCTGCTTTTCCGCCGGAAGGAAATGCCGATAAGGGAGACGGTCTTTCAAACGCTATAGAAAGCGTGAGTTCAGGCATTATAGGCGGAGAATTATTTAAACATTTCGATATTATTTTTGACTATTCACGAGGACAGTTCATTTTAGAAAAAAACAGGGATTTTAACGATACGATGGAATTCGATATGAGCGGCCTTGTCCTTTTGTCGGAAGGTGCGCCGTTCGATAATATTAATGTTTTTATCGTCATAGAAGATACGCCGTCACATTCAGCCGGTATTCTGCCAGGCGACAGAATATTGGAGGTCAACGGAAAGTCTGCCGGAGAGACCGGTCTCGCTGGCATAAGACAGATGCTCAAAACGGCCGGCGGGACAGTTTCATTAAAGATCGGCCGGAACGGAGAAATATTGAACATACCGCTGTGTCTTAAACGGCTGGTTTAAAAATAATAGCTTTCAGTTTTACATTTCATACTGTCATTTCATCCGTTCGTCGGACAATGGTTTGAAGGCTTTACATTTAATACTATATTACCTGTGTAAGTCAAACAAACTAAAAAAAGAGGAAAATAAAATGACGAACAATAAAAACACAAAAATGACAGTAGAAGATAAAA
>CALMWI010000333.1 GCA_937873545.1 uncultured bacterium
TATTTTTAAAGCTTCAGAATATTTTTCGGCTTTTTTCAAGATTTTTTCGTCTATCATGTCGCCGATCTCTCCGAGCAGCTCATACATCTTCACTGATTTGTCTTTACCCTTCACGGACACATCGTCAAGCTCTCTGAATATAAACCTGTCCTGAACCTTTTCATAAGTGTTTCCGCTTGTAAGAATATTTGTGCCGTAATATTTATTAAGCCCTTCCAGCCTTGAAGCAAGATTCATTCCGTCTCCTATCGCGGTATAGTCGAACAGATCGTCGCTGCCTATGTTACCGACGGTTACGGTATCTGTGTTGAAGCCTATACCGATATCGATGCTCTTAAATGTTTCGCTTTGGAGCTCGCTTTTAAGTTTTTTTAATTCCTCCATCGTTTCGAGAGCGGTTTTGCAGGCCAGATAAGGATGATCGACATCGAGAGGAGCGCCGAAAAAGCAGATGACCGCATCACCCATATATTTGTCAAGCGTCCCCTTGTTTTTCTTGATCACTCCGGTCATTCTGGACAGATAAATGTTCAAAAAGCTCACCAGCTCTTTCGGATCAACTTTCTCGCTGTATGATGTAAAGCTCCTGATGTCTGAGAACATCATCGTGATCTCTTTTTTCTCTCCGCCCAGCTTAAAACGGTCCGGATTCTTAAGTATCTCTTTTGAAACCACTTCGGGAACATATTTTCCGAGAGTTGTCCGGATAAATTTCTTTGCCTTGTTCTCCTTGTAGTAGCTTATCAGGTACGAAACGAGGAATGTAAAAAAAAGCGCGATCACCGGCCGTGTGGTGTCCAATACATAATTTTTATCGAAGAACAACGATCCTGTCAGCTTATAATATAAAAACCCTATAAGCATGATTATCGAAGTTGATACCAGAATATTAAGCCTCGAAAATATGACCGCCGCGGTAAATATTATGGCTATAAGCATTAACAGAAAAGTAACATTTTTGCCGCTGGTTGAAATAAAGTCCTGATTAAGTATAGTATGAATTATGTTGGCGTGAACTTCAACTCCCGGGAGGTGTTTCTGTATCGGAGCTGATCTTAGGTCCATCAGCCCGCGCAGAGACGACCCGATAATGACAGGTTTTTCCTTGAAAGTCTTTTTCCCGACCCTGTTTTCCATAACATCATAGAATGATACCGTTCTGAAAGTTCTCCACGGGCCTTTATAGTGTATCAGCATCTGATTATCTTCATTGAGAGGTATGATCACCTGTTTTCCTGTCTCGTTTGCCAGAAATGTTATGGATTCCCCGTCTTTCAGATCAAAGCTATTCATGTCGGCATCCAGGATCTTCATGCAGATCGTCATAGCCTGGGAAGGATAGTATTCGCCTTTATACTTTTTGACGAGCTGTACTTTTCTGATAACGCCGTCTTCGTCCGAATCAATTCCGAGATACCCGTTGGTCACAGCCGATCCGAGTATGTTCTCGGCACCGCAGTTCATAATGTCAAACTCTTCCGCCCTGAAACTTTTCTCAGAATGAATTACTTCTGCATTCCTTATCCTGCAGCCTGCAGAATCCGCATATATGAAATTGTCTTTGTCCTCGTATTCAAAATTAAATCCCGTAATAACATTTCCCGCATTTGCAAAAGATGCGCAAAGGATCGAATCCTGATCGGCATACTTACTTCTGTCGAAAAGAATATCGAAAGCTATAACCGTTGTTCCTGCGTTTGAAAGAACATCGACTGCAGATGCAAAATAGCTTCTCGGCCACTCATAATATTTTCCGAGTTTCTGAGCTGATCTTGCGTCTATATCAACTATTACGACATCGGTCAAAGAACCTTCCTCGACCTGACCATAATACTTCTGCCTGAACCTGAGATCATAGATCTGATTTTCAAATCTGTCGAAAAAATCAAGAAGACTCAGAAGTGACAGCGAAGATAAAACAAAACTCAGCGCAAGGTATTTGAAGTAATTGCTTTTCATACAAATGAAAAATAAATATTAACGGACCATTAAACAAGTATAAAAAGACTTATAATTATCTAAACAAATAGCTTGATTAATTACTTAAAAACATATTAATTACAAGAGCATTAATTCACTATGAAATTATGGAGTAAACAATGACCGATATAACGAAAGATAAAAATATCCTCGACGCTTCGATTGAAGAGGAAATGCAAAGATCGTATATTGATTATTCAATGTCGGTAATAGTATCAAGAGCCTTACCAGATGTAAGAGACGGACTTAAGCCTGTTCAGAGAAGGATCCTGTTCGGAATGAACGAACTGGGTCTTCACTACAACAAAAAAGAAAATAAGTGCGCCAGGATCGTCGGTGAGGTAATGGGTAAGTACCATCCGCACGGAGATCAGGCTATTTATGCGGCTCTCGTCAGAATGGCTCAGGATTTTACTTTCAGGTACCCGCTTGTGAGAGGTCAGGGAAACTTCGGCAACATCGATCTTCCCGCTGCTGCAGCACGATATACAGAGGCAAAGTTAAGCAGGCTGTCAGATGAAATGCTTCTCGACATAAACAAAGAAACTGTTGATTTTACAAACAACTATGACGATACGCTGAAAGAGCCTTCAGTTCTTCCCACGAGAATACCAAACCTTCTGATCAATGGCTCTCAGGGGATAGCAGTCGGTATGGCTACATCAATCCCTCCGCACAACCTAAAAGAAGTTTTAAGCGGAGTGATCGCTCTTCTTGATGATCCTGAAATTCCTATCGACAGCATTAAAGCAGATCCCGATGCCGGTATAGAAGAAAAAAAAGGCCTGATGCACTACATCAAAGCACCTGACTTTCCGAGCAAAGGTATAATTTACGGCTATTCCGGCATAAGAGAAATGTATATGACCGGAAGAGGACATGTAGTTATCCGCGGCAGGATCGAAAAGCTTATGCCTACAAAAAAAGGCGAAAAAGTGAAGCTGGTTATTACCGAGATCCCTTATCAGGTAAGCAGAACAGCGCTGATCGAGAAAATAGTCGAGCTTCACAAAGAAAAGAAAATTGACGGAATTTACGGCTTTGAGAACGAATCTTCAAGAGATACCAGACTTGTGATCGAACTTAAAAAAGATGTTAACGAAGATGTTGTCATTGCCCAGCTTTACAAGCTTACCCCGCTTCAAACCTCTGTCAGCGGAAATATGATAGCGCTTGTCAACGGCAGACCGATGCAGCTCAATTTAAAACAGTTCCTTGAGCAATTCATAATTCACAGAGAGATAATTGTAAGAAGAAGAAGTATTTTCGACCTGAGAAAAGCTCAGGAGAGAATTCATATACTAGAGGGACTGCAGATAGCCCTGAACAATATAGACCGCGTTATCCACAT
Organism: uncultured bacterium; assembly: GCA_937873545.1. Lineage (GTDB taxonomy): Bacteria > UBA4055 > UBA4055 > UBA4055 > UBA4055 > UBA12480. The sequence goes on from CALMWI010000333.1 coordinate 3,332, forward strand.
TATCAAAAACAGCCAGAACTCTGATGCGGCAAAAGCCTCTCTTATGGAAGAATTCAGTTTATCCGAAATTCAGGCTACTTCTATTCTTGCGATGAGACTGTCTCAGCTTACCGCTCTGGAACAGGAAAAACTTTTGGCCGAGATCGAAGAATTGCGTTTAAGGATCGCAGATCTTCAGGACATTCTTGAAAGAAGAGAAAGAAGAATGCAGATCATAAAAGATGAAGTTACCGAAATAATGGAGAAATACGGAGATGAAAGGCAGTCTGAGATAATTTATTTCGCAGAAGACCTGACTGTTGAGGATATGATCCCGGACGATGAAATGATCGTTACTCTATCGCATCAGGGATATATAAAGAGAGTCAGCACTTCTGAATTCAAAAGTCAGGGAAGAGGCGGAGTAGGATCCAGAGGCGCAGACAGCAAAGACGATGACTTTATCGAGTTCATGTTCAATGCGACAAATCACTGTTATATTATGTTCTTTACCGACAGAGGAAGAGTATTCTGGAAAAAAGTCTGGCAGATACCTGAAATGACAAAGGCATCAAAAGGCCGCCCCGTAGTCCAGATCCTTGAAAGAGTCGAGGGGGAGAAAATAAAAACAGCTCTTATAATTAAAGATTTTGAAAAAGACGGAAAATTCCTTGTAATGGCAACTAAGAACGGTACTATCAAAAAAACCGCTCTTATGGCGTACTCGAGACCGAATATCGGCGGAATTATTGCTATCAACCTCAGAGATAACGATGAACTGCTGAATGTTGCTATCACTACCGGGGAGAACGAGATCCTTCTCGGTACGAAACTTGGAATTGCGAACAGATTCCATGAATCTCTGATAAGAGAAGTCGGCAGGAATTCCATCGGGGTAAGAGGCATACGGTTAAGAGAAAAAGATGAAGTTGTAGGAATGGTCATAGCCGAAAACGAGGAAAATTCTCTTCTTGTCGTAAGCAAGAACGGATACGGAAAAAGAGCTACTGTCGCGGCTTTTAGAAAAACTAAGAGAGGATCAAAAGGCGTTAAAGCTCTTAACCTGACCGAAAAAACGGGCGAAATGATATACATTCACGAAACGGATCACGATAACGACCTTATGATAATGACACATAACGGCACCGTCATAAGGCAGTCCGTAAGTGATATAAGGATCATGGGAAGGAACACCCAGGGTGTAAGACTGATACGATTAAGAGACGATGACAATATCGCCGACATTTGCATCGTTCCGCCTTATGAGGAAGATCCGCTGACAGAAAACGATAATGTTAATAATGAAACAGCGATCGGAACGTCAAATGAAGGAACAGAAGTGCAGGGAGGTTAAGAATATGACCGAAGAAAATAAAAATCCCTTAAACAGTCAAATTGACGATGAGGATGAAAATCCGACTATCTTGGAAAAATTCATGCGCCTTGAAATTGAGACAAAGACAGGTCTTGTTGTTTCTCTTTCATTCCTTCTTGCTCTGATATT